>JBCCIW010000001.1:0-67592 GCA_039028055.1 Pseudomonadota bacterium
CCTAAGGGCGTCGTCTATACACACCGCGGGGCTTATCTGAATGCCTTGGGGAATGTGGCCGCGCTGCGCTTCGATGACCGGACGCGCTATTTGTGGACGCTACCGATGTTCCACTGCAATGGTTGGACCCACACTTGGGCAGTGACGGCCGCGGGTGGAACCCATGTATGCCTTGACCGGATTGATCCCGTCGCCCTGGTGGAGACGCTGGTTGCGCAAAAGGTCAGCCATATGTGCTGTGCCCCTGTGGTCCTGCATATGCTTCTGGAGCAGATGGACAGGCCTACGGCGCAACGTGTGAGAGTCGGAATGGGCGGCTCAGCACCAACGCCTACGTTGATAAACCGGTTGGATCATTTAGGTTTCGATATCGTGCACCTTTATGGGCTGACCGAGTGCTACGGCCCGGTCACGGTAAACGCACCCAGCTTTGCGCCGGAAACCGACGCTGACGCACGGGCCCGACAGCTTGCCCGGCAGGGCGGGCGGCATCATACCACCGGCGCGGTTATGGTTCTGGATGCCGACGGAATGCCGGTGCCTGCTGATGGTGCCACCGTCGGAGAGATCGCCCTGCGTGGCAACACACTGATGGCGGGGTATTTTCGCGATCCCGAGGGAACAGAGGCGGCCCTCGGCAGTGGCATCTTCCGCACGGGCGATCTGGCCGTGATGCACCCGAACGGAGAGATACAGATTCAGGACCGCGCGAAAGACATCATCATTTCCGGCGGCGAGAATTTTTCGAGCCTTGAGGTTGAGGCGGTGCTGCATCAGCACCCGGAAATCCTGTTGGCCGCAGTTGTTGCCGCGCCGGACCCGAAATGGGGCGAAACGGCTTGGGCCTTTGTCGAAGTCAAACCGGACTGCAGCACCTGCGAACAGGACCTGGAGCAATTCTGCCGCTCCCATCTGGCCGGGTTCAAACGGCCGCGGAGGTTCATCATCGGCGACTTGCCCAAGACCGCGACGGGCAAGATTCAGAAATTCGAGCTGCGCCAGAAAGCAAGGGAGTTGACCGATGACGTCCCGGTTTGATCTTGCCGCGCTCGAGCGATGGCTGGCGGACAAGCTGCCCGGCGAAAGCGGTCTGACCATGTCGCAGATCTCAGGCGGTCAATCCAACCCGACCTATCAGGTGAGGTTCGGGGACGGGCTATATGTGCTGCGGATCAAGCCGCCCGGCCCGCTGCTGCCCGGCGCTCATGCGATCGAGCGAGAGTTTAGGGTGATGCAGGCGCTGTGTGACACGGATGTGCCGGTGCCGACAGTGCTATGGCTGGAAGAGGACGAAACCGTCCTGGGTCGGCCATTCTATCTGATGGGCTGGCTTGAAGGGCGCGTTTTTGCGGATTGCGCGTTGGCCGGCGTCGATCCGGCAGAGCGGCGCGAAATGTATCTCGACACGGCCAGGACTCTGGCCCGACTGCATGCGGTGCGCCCTGCGGACATCGGCATAGCGGATTATGGCAAGTCGGGCAATTACTTTGCGCGGCAAATCGACAGGTGGGCGCGACAATGCCGCGAAGCCTCGGGTCCGCGAATTGCGGAACTCGACCAGTTGACCGAATGGGTCACAGCACATTGCCCGAAGGACGATGGCTCGGTCGCGATCAGCCATGGTGATTTCCGCATCGGCAATATGATGTTCCATCCAACCGAACCGCGGGTGATCGGAGTTCTTGACTGGGAGTTGTCGACCCTGGGGCATCCGATGGCCGACCTTGGGTTCTGTGTGATGCCCTGGAACACCGGGCCGCAGGAATACGGCGGGATTCTGGGCACGGATTTTGGGGCGCTGGGCATTCCGACACAGGACAGCTTCGTCGAGACCTACCAGGCCCACGCGATCACCGACATGTCCTTGACGCCGTTTCACCAGGCCTTTGCGTTGTTCCGCTTTTCCGCGATTTTTGTCGGGATCGCCGATCGCGCCCGCGGCGGCAATGCCACATCAAAGGAAGCAGCGGAACTTGGACCGCTGGCCGCGCGCTTTGCCGGACGCGCACTTGACATCATCGCCAAGTCTGAAGGCGGGGCGGTTGTATGATCATGCGCCTGTTGGATTTGATTGATGCGCTCAACGACACCGTCGGAAAGTTGGTCAGCTTTATCATCTGGTTCGGGATTGCCGTGCTGTGCTTCGAAGTCGTGGCCCGCTATGCCTTCGACCAACCGACGATCTGGGCGCATGGGTATACCCAGCGCCTCTTTGGGTCCTATTTCGCGCTGATTGGCGCATACACGCTTGTCCGGCATGAACATGTCCGGGTGGACATTTTCCTGACAGAGCACCGGTCACGGCGCAAAGCAATATTGGACCTGATCAATTACGCCTTCCTGATTGTCTGGGGCAGCGTACTGACACTGGAAGGCTGGGCCTTCTTTCTTGACGCCTGGAAATGGGGCGAGGTCGACGACAGCGTTCTGGGGCATCCGATGTGGCCGCCAAAGCTCGCGCTGTTTGTGGGCAGTCTGCTGATCACCCTGCAAGGGGTCAGCGAGGCGCTGAGATCCATCTTGATGTTCGTTTCCCCGGCAACCCACCCAATGGAGGCTGCACAAGATGACGCCTGAAATCCTGACCTTTGGCATGTTCGGCATGCTGTTGGTTTCCATCATCCTTGGGGTTAGCCTGTCCTTTGCCATGGGGGGCACCGCTGTCCTGTTCGCCTATCTGATCTACGGATCGAACGGCATGTATTCGATTGTCTCGGCCGCCTTTGGTGGGATGTGGTCGATCCTGCTGTCGGCGATCCCCTTGTTCACTTTCATCGGCGTTGCACTGGCAAAGTCGAAGATCGCGAGCGAACTTTACCACGCCTTCTATATGTGGTCAGGCAGGATGCCGGGCGGGTTGCTCCTGGGGACATCGGGGTTTGCGGCAACGCTGTCAGCCATGACCGGAAGCTGCGCGGCCTCGACCATCACCACTGGGATGGTGGGTATTCCGGCGATGGACCAGCGCGGATATGACCGCAACTTCGTCCTTGGCACGATCGGTGCATCCGGAACGCTGGGTATCCTGATCCCGCCGTCGATCACGTTGATCCTGATTGGGATGCAGACTGGACAATCTATTGGCCGACTGTTTCTGGGCGGCATGGTGTCGGGGCTGATGGTTCTGGCTGCGTTCATGGTCTACGTCGCCGTTCGCAGCCGTCTGCGACCGGACTTGGCGCCGACGGTGGATGTGCGACCGACGGCTCGGGAAAAGCTGAAGTCCCTTGGATCGGTCGTCATCCCCCTGCTGATCATCCTGTCGGTGCTCGTGTCGATTTTCGCGGGGATTGCGACACCGACAGAGGCGGCCTCCATCGGGGCCGCGGCGGTGACAGTGTCGGTCGCCCTGCGTGGCGAACTGAACTGGACTTATGTGAAAGAGGTCAGCCACACGACGGCGTCTGTGACCGGCATGGTGATTTGGATCGTCTTTGGCGCCTCTGCCTTTACGGCGATCTACGGCAGTGGCGGAGGCACCGCCTATTTACAAGAGGTTCTAGGCGGCATGGGATCTTCCCCGTGGATGATTATCCTGCTGATGCAAGCGGTCACGCTGGTTTTAGGTATGTTCCTGGACCCGGTCGGGATCATTCTGCTGGTGTTGCCGATCTTCTTTCCAATTGTGGTGCAACTGGGTTTCGACCCCATCTGGTTTTGCATCCTTTTCCAGCTAAACCTTTGCATTGGCTACATTTCCCCGCCGTTTGGATACAACCTTTTCTACCTAAAGGCGCTAAGCCCAACCACACCAATCAAAGACATCTATGCGGCTGTTTTCCCGTTCCTGCTGATCATGCTGGGCGTAGGAGCGCTGCTGTTTGCCTTCCCGCAGATTCTCACCGCCGCGACGAGCACCGGCTGACCCCCCAAGCGAACCGAATTTACACAGAGAGAGGAGACTATGATGACCAAGACCACGTCAAAAAATCCAACGCGCAGAGCTTTCTTAACCGGAACAACAGCGGCCGTCGCTGGGACGACCCTTGCCGCGCCGCCGGCCATAGCTCAAGGCCAGATAACTTGGCAGATGCAGACACATTGGCCGACGGGAAACTGGTACTACGAAGAGGTATTTGTTAAGTTCTGTGATCGGATCACAGACGCGACCGGCGGAGAATTGACGATCAAGCCAGTTCAGAACGACGGGCTGGTCCGAACCGGCGAGGTGCTGGATGCTGTTCGCCGTGGCTTGCTGGAAAGCGCTTTCATCTATCCTGCTTACTGGATCGGACGCATTCCCGCCGCCAGCCACCTAAATGGATTCATCGGGATGTGGGACCGGCATGAAGAGATGGCGGCCTTCATGTACGAGATGGGCGCGATCGACGTGATCCGGCAGGCATATGCGGCGCAGGGCGTCTATCAGGCAGGTCCGGTGTCATATGCAGGCCTGGCGCTCTATTCGAACAAACCACTGCGGACCACTGACGATTTCAATGGGTGGAAAGTGCGTTCGACCGGACCCGCCGCGGAAGTCTTCAAGAAGATGGGGGCAACGCCGGTATCCATCCCCGGGGCTGAATTGTACCAGGGTCTTCAGACCGGTGTCGTTGAGGGCGCCCATTGGGGCTGCGTCTCGACCGGTTGGGGGATGAACCTGCAGGAAGTGAACAAATACATCGTCCGCCCCGATCTGGTCGGGCATCTTAACGGTGAGGTCATTGTCGGTCTTGAGAACTGGAACACGATCGGTGCCGATCTTCAGGCCACGTTCAACGAAGTCGTGCGGGCCGTTTCTGCCGACGCCAGTGCACATTTCCTGCATCGCGACATGATCTACGCTCAGCAGTTTGTCGAAGAAATGGATGGCGAGCTGACGACTTTGGATGCTGCGGCATTGGCGGATCTGACCCGCTACTCGCTTGAGGTCGTGGACGAGTTTTCGGCCAGAGACCCCGAGTTCTGCGGGGTGCTCGGGCCGATGCTGCGCGAGTTCCAGACGCTCCGAGGTCTTGCCTAGGGCGCTCTGTGTGTTGACTCCGACTTCCCGCGCCCTTTCCAAGATGGCGCGGGGCCACTGCAATCGCCAACCTGGCACCGCTCCACGAAATTTCTGGTGCAGTTCGTTCGTCAAACGACATTGGCGCCCGGGCAACAAGTGCCATCAAGAATAGGGGACACTTCATGACAACTGTGATGATCACAAGCGCCGTTCGAACGGCAATCGGCGACTTTCAAGGCGCGCTTGCAGGAATGGCACCAACTGCGCTGGGTGCTCTTGTTGCCAAGGAGGCGATAAAACGGGCCGGTATTTCAGCGGATGACGTTCAGCAGGCGGTTTTTGGGAATGTCATCCATACTGCACCGGAAGACATGTATCTTAGTCGGGTTGTGGCGCTGAATGCTGGTGTGCCGGAAACCGCGCCTGCACTGACACTAAACCGGCTGTGCGGGTCTGGTCTGCAAGCTGTCGTATCGGCGGCCGAGCAAATCATATTGGGCAACGCCGAAGTTACGCTGGCCGGGGGTGCGGAAAACATGAGCCGGTCGGGGCACCTTTTGTCGGCGCGGGCTGGCATACGCTTTGGG
This sequence comes from Pseudomonadota bacterium, assembly GCA_039028055.1. Classification (GTDB taxonomy): domain Bacteria; phylum Pseudomonadota; class Alphaproteobacteria; order Caulobacterales; family Hyphomonadaceae; genus CALLCD01. The sequence continues at coordinate 5,533 of JBCCIW010000001.1, forward strand.
GACGCCCGCGCAATAGACATGATGGTGGGTGCTTTGACTGATCCGTTTGGAAAAATTCACATGGGGCTGACCGCAGAGAACATTGCCGAACGTCAGGGCATCGGGCGCGCCGAGCAGGACAGTTTCGCGCGAGAGTCGCACCGCCGGGCCGCGGCAGCCATTTCGACGGGCCATTTTTCCGATCAGATTCTACCTGTTACTGTTACGCAAGGCCGCCAAGAAACTACCTTTGACACGGATGAACATGTTCGCCCCGGCGTGACGCTCACGGAACTGGAAAAACTGCGCCCGGCCTTTCGCAAGGACGGCAAGGTGACGGCCGGTAATGCAAGCGGGATCAACGACGGCGCTGCGGCGCTTATCCTGATGAGCGCAGAAAAGGCTGCCGCAACGGGTGCCAAACCTCTGGCTCGCATTGTGTCCTACGGGTTGGGGGGTGTTGCCCCCGATGTCATGGGCCTTGGACCGATCCCGGCGACGCGGCAGGCCCTGGAACGGGCGAACCTGTCGGTTAATGACCTTGATATCATCGAAAGCAACGAAGCTTTTGCGGCGCAGGCCTGTGCGGTGACGACGACGCTGGGGTTCGACCCTGCCAAAGTGAACCCAGATGGCGGTGCGATCGCTTTGGGTCATCCGATCGGTGCCTCTGGAGCAATAATCCTGACGAAACTGATCTACGCCTTGCAAAGAACCGGCGGCCGTTACGGATTGGCAACCATGTGCATTGGCGGCGGGCAGGGGATTGCGGTGATCGTCGAGGCCGTTCCGGAGGTTAACGGATGATCCGTCGTGTCGCCATCGTCGGTGCGGGAACCATGGGCACCGGAATTGCAATCACATGTCTGGCGGCAGGTTTACCCACCACATTGATAGATACGGCCAATACCGCCCTGGGACGCGCGAAAGACCGTATCTATGGATACTTCGTGCGAGAGGTGGACAAGGGCCGCATGACGCCGGGACAGAAGGAACGCGCGGTTCAGTTTCTGACGCTTTCAACGGGGTTGGAGGCACCCACTGGCGCGGATTTGACGATTGAAGCGGTGTTTGAAAACATTGACGTGAAGCAAAAGTTGATGAAGCGGATGGAGCCTTTTTTGCCCGCAGATTCAATCGTTGCGACAAACACTTCCTGCTTGCAGGTTGGTGTCATTGCAAAGGGCCTGGCTGATCCTGGTCGCTTGATTGGGCTCCACTACTTCAGTCCAGCGGAACGCTCGCCCGTCGTGGAAGTGGTTTCCAGCAATTTTACGCGCGAGGCCGTGCGCACCCGCGCACTTGGGTTTTTGGCGGCTACGCAGAAGACGCCCTTGCCATGCAAAGACAGGCCTGGTTTTGCGCTTAATCGTTTTTTCTGTCCATATTGCAATGAAGCGGCGCGATTGCAGGAAACTGGAATTGCCACCCCGGCCCAGATTGATGCCATTGCCCGCGAGGCCTTTGGCGTGCCGGCTGGCCCGTTCCGTGTCATGAACCTGACCAAACCTGTAATTATGCTGCGCGCCATGCAGGGCTTGGCATCGCTAGGTGACGGTTATGTTGTGGCGCGAAGCCTTCAAGAACAGGGCGATGCAGGACGCAGTTGGAACATTGACGACACGGAAACTGCGGTCACGAACGACGTCCGGAAAAAGGTCGTTGAACGGCTACAAAGCACATTGCATCACACGGCGATGGAAGCAATTGACGAGGGTATCGCGTCCCCATCGGATATGGAAACAGGCGCTCGACTGGCCTTGGGGTTTGAGGAAACCTCTTTCCTTACACTTAGAGCGTAACCGGTGTCCCAAATCGCGGCGATGGTTTCGCAAACAAGAGAGCATCTAGATGTGCAAAGCGAGAGTTGTTCAATACAAAAAGAAGATTTGACCTGGATGCAGCCCAAGAATGGACGAATTAACATAAATCCAATTATGCGAATATTTTCAACGCATTGATATCATTGAATTTCGCCCTCTACCACCTCCCTGTGGGCGAACCCCTGGCGGCATCGGCTCCGCCGGTGCCGCCTCTTTTCACCGGAATGGGATTGAGTTTGCCCTGAACGACCAAACAAACGCGGCGGTCCACCTGACAGACAGATTGTACATAGTGAAGGCGATCAAGAACCAGTGAGTGTTGACAAGGAAGAAGCGGCTCCGGTCGCTCGACTCATCCGTAGTCCCGAGGGCCGAACTGTTGGCTGGGTCTATCAATGGAACACATCCGAGCTGTCCATACTCTGGCTCGGCACCGAGCGCGCTGCCGACCAAATAGATCCACCTCTGAGCAAGGACATGCTCTCTGCCGCGAAGGCAGTAGCCAACGATGCAGTCACAGCTCTCCTTGAAAGGTTGTCACGTGGGCGATCGATCTCACCGGACCCGCCCTAAACCTGAAACCGCGATAAACAATCTGCGTTAGATTGACAATCTTACAATAATATACTATTGAAGACTATAACATACGCATATCAGCCGACTGAGATCCTCGTCATGCGCAGTTTTCTTCGTCATTTCGCCTTCGCAACGATTGTGAGCACGGCATCCTTCTTGGGTGCCACGAGCAAGGCTTCGGCCCAAACCTACCCGATCGATTGCGCCATCCTGCTCTGCCTCTCAGGCGGCTGGCCGGCATCAGAGCCCTGCTCCCGGGCGCGTGCAGAGTTCATCCGTCGAATCACGCCCTGGCCTGTCGAGCCCCCGCTGCAGATATGGCGTTGCCCCATGGGGGCCTCCTTCGAACCTGTAGACGACCCCGGTCGCACTCCGCGTGTCTTTGACATCCTCTCCTCCAACGCTTTTCCCCTGCCCCAGAGCCTCGCTGAATCTGATCCCGAGAATGTTGGCGCCCTCTTGCCCGCCGTCCTGCGGTCGAAAGGTGTCGACCCCCTACCCCATCCTGACGGGTTCGCATTACATCTGATCCAGGACCGCGCCGACATCGACATTAGTGGACCGGAGTTCAACTTCGTCCGCTCTATCCGAGTCTTCGATGTCCGGTACGCGCGCCAAAGCGAGTCCCGTGACAGCGATTGCAGCCGTTACGCATCCGTCCTTATCGGTACCTACGGTACCCAAGGCGATTTCTCCTGGTCTCGTTCGTCCGTCGCGGCGTTGCCGGAGGCGCATGTCGGCTTGGAAGGTTGGGGCGACCATTGTCCCTCCATCTTTCACCGCTCGGTCTTCGTCGACTGGCGAGACTACGAGGGCAATTACGGGTTCGAGCAGGTGAACTACTAAGACGTTTTCCTCTTCCCCAAACCTGCACCAGAGACCGTGCATCGAAGCGTCCTATAACAATCCGTTGTATCATTGCCCTTCGGCCCCAGCGGGGCTTGATCTCGTTATACCTCCCGAGGCGACCAGCCCAACGCCTCGTCCTAAATCCGGTGATCGAGTTCCGTCGCCGCCTCGGCCGCCGTCAGAAGTGTGCCCGCATCGATCTGCAGAGCACGCGCGAGCACGATCAACTCGACCACGTCGACCCTGCGTTCTCCGCTCTCCAGCCGAGCGACGAAGGACTGGTGGCATCTGAGACGCAAAGCGAGCTCGGCCTGCGTTAAGCCAGCCGTTTTCCGCGCCGCAATCAATGCGTCGCGCAGTGCCTCATGTCCCGAACTCCTGATCGTTTTCGCCACGTGTCACAAACCTCTTGTGACAGGGCTAATCTACTTTATAGATTATCTAAAAAGTGGATAGTGAGTGTTTACACGATGAAAGAGACTCCGAATTGCACGCCGCCGATACGGCCAGATGTCACTAGGCGACCCTTTGGAAAGGTCGCGGTCATTTCATTCGCCCATCAATTCCAGGAAACGCCCGTAGTCCTGGCTCACCTCCCGCGCCTCTTCGAACGCCCGGGCGCGCTCAACTTCAAGGCACCGAAAGTAGCTCTGGATGTCTTGGATATAGAGCTCAAAGTCGCTGCGGATGAGATCGGCATAGTCCCGCGCGGCATCGGCATCGCTTGGCACGAACGGCCTGGGCGGCGGCAAACAGGACGCGGCGGAGACTTCGCCTGCCAGGCACGCGACCAGAAGTATAGCTTGTGCCATGATCGACACGCACAACCTGAAGGCGTCTAAACCCCTTATTTTCTTGATCAAATGCATGGGAGCAGTCTATTCGTTAATTAAGCAAGAATCCGCTTGTCGCATCAAAAGTTTATCTTGTGCGTCAATACTATATCATCGTATGACTTGGCTTCAACACCTGAAGCCTGGTCATTTGCCCTATTGGAGAACGTGATCCGGGTGATGGACCTAGAAAAAGAAGCCCCGAATGTGGTCACCGAACCCAGATTCCGCGATCTGGTCGCCAGCGGCTATCGCGTCGAAGTTGTCTGCAAGGAAGACGCCTTCAAGAAAGGCCCCAACTGGCATGGGGTCTGGATCATGCGAGCTGTCAGCGACGACGGGATCGAGAAACTTCTGGTCACGGCCCGGACCCGAACCTCGCGCAACGACATCAAGATCCGCGAGATCAAGACCGTCACCGGGGTCATCTCCTTCCTGCAAGGGATCGGTTTCTCACACGCCGACGTGCCTCTGGAAGAGGGCAAGCGGACGGTTCACAAGCTTTCCAGCGAAGAGATGGCTGCCAGCCGGGCTTAGCGCCCTTTTCTTTTCCTCCCTGGCCCTCCCGGCATCGGCGGACATGGTCCTGGTGATGGCGGGGGACGGCTCTCTTTCGCCGTCGCGCCCCCAGGAACGTTTCGCGCGCAACTACAATGACGGGGTCGGCGTTGGCTCGACCTCAGACGGGTTGCGCATCTTGGGCGAGGAGCGCCGCACTGAGCGACGTGAAGGGGTGCGCGTCGCGGCGGTGCCCCCTCGCGCGCTCAAACCACGCCCGGATATCCTCGCCGCGATCGAGGAGACCGGACTGCGCTATGCGAGCCACCCTGGGCTGCGTGCGGCGGACATCACCGTCACGGACTGGCTCCACCTCTATCGCGCCAATATCGAGATCGAGAGTGCGTACAATCCGCACGCCGTCTCCCATGTCGGGGCGATCGGGCTCGGGCAGTTGATGCCCGATACGGCCCGCGCGCTTGGCGTGGATCCTCAAGATTGGAGGCAAAACCTCGACGGCTCCGCGCGCTACCTCGCCTTGATGCTGGCCGAGTTTGGCGACGCGCGCCTCGCGCTCGCCGCCTACAATGCCGGGCCCGACGCCGTGCGCGAGCATTCCGGAATTCCCCCGTTTCGAGAAACCCAAAACCACGTCCAGCGGGTGCTGGCCGTCTTCAACCGGCTGGAAGGAGCGTCCCCATGAAGCCATTGACGAAATCCCTGATCACCCTCGCCGCTCTCCTCATCGTTGCGGCAGAGCCGGCCCTTGCCCAGAGCATCGACCTCTCCCCGATTCAAAGCCTGTTACAGGGCATCGTGGACGCGCTGACCGGGCCGCTTGGCGTCGTCATCGCCACCCTCGCGGTCCTCGGCGTGTTCCTCAGCTGGTTCTTCAACATCATCGATCTGCGCCAGGCCCTCTGGGTGCTGGTGGGCATCGCCGGCGTTGCAGCCGCACCGACGATTGTTGCCGCCGTCTTCGGCTCGTAATCGGGGGTTCTCGTGGCCAAACGATCGCCGCTCTTTTTGGGCCTTGTGCGCCCGCCCAAGCTCCTCGGCCTGCCGATCATGTATGCCATGGTCTGGCTCTTCGGCTCCGTGCTGCTCTTCGTCTGGGTGCAGCACCTGGTTGTCCTGGGCATCGCGGCGATCCTTTACCCAGTCCTCTGGAAGGCGGCGGATTGGGATCCGCGCTTCATCGACGTGATGATGACATCGCTTCAGGAAACACCACCAACGCGGAACCGGTCCATCCACGGGGGCGACAGCTATGCGCCATAGTGAAGCCCTGCACGAGACCGTCGATGAACGCACCCTTATGCCAGACTGGTATGCCCGCGAGAAGCGCCTCGCGCATATGCTGCCCTATGTCAGTCTGGTCGACGACAACACCGTCCGCACTCGTGTAAATGAGCTCTTCCAGTGCGTTCGGCTCAGCGGGGTGAACAGCTACACCACGGACGATACCTATCTCGACAAGGTCACGGCGCTCTTTGCCCGGATCATCGCGCAGCTCGGGCCGGAGTTCAGCTACTACGTGCACAAGGTCTCGAAGTCGATCACCCCGGACCTGCTCCCGGTCCGGGGCGACGGCTTCGCGGCGACGGTGGATGAGGCCTGGCGCACAAAGCTCGCCTCGGCAGGCCTCCGGGACAAGACCCTCACACTCACCATCATCCACCGCCCGCCGCCCAGAAGTTTTCTGGGTTTCGTGAACCGTTCCGCGCCGGAGCGGTTCAAGGAAGAAACCGCGAAACGGATCAGACGCCTCAAGGAGGCGGTCGGGGTCTTCACCTCCGGCCTGGCGGAACTCAAGCCCCGCATCCTTTCAGCAGACTCTGGTGAGTTGGTTGGATTCCTCGGCGCGCTCAACACGGGCCGGGAACTGCCGCTCTACCCGGCAAACCGCTACGGGTTTCTCGCCTACAACGTAGCCAACACGCGCGTGACGTTTCTCGAAGATCACTTCGAGCTCTCTGACGGCGTGGTCGGCCACCGCTTCGGCAAAAGCTTCGCCATCGGCGAATATGCCGAAGGCACCACCTGCACCATGTTCGACATGCTCAACCTTCCGGTCGACATGATCGTCACCCATTCCTTCACGCCGATCAATTCGAACTTGATGGCGGGCCGGATCAAGCGCCAGAAGCGCCAGATGCAGGCCTCCCAGGATGCCGCGCTCTCGCTCCTCGAGGCGCTCGACATCGCGCACGACGATCTGGAAGCCAAACGCCAGAGCTTCGGCGAACACCACATGGTGGTGACCGTCTTTTGTGACTGTCTCGACGAGCTGCAGACCCTCGGAGCCGAGATCGTCAATGCCGCGGCCGCCGAGGGCGTGAAGATGATCGGCGAGCGGATGGCCGCGAAATCGCACTACTTCAGCCAGCATCCGGGAAACCAGCCGAAACGCGTCCGAGCCAGCGCCGTCACCAACCGCAACTTTGCGGATTTCGCAGCACTTCATCGCACGCAGCTCGGCAAGGAGAAACACCAGCTGCCCTGGGGCCAGGAGACCACGCTCTTTCCGACGCCGGAACAGAGCGCCTATCGTTTCTCCTACCACGAGCAAGGCTCGCCAGAGAAAGAGCCCACCAGCGGACATACTCTCATTCTTGGGCGTCCCGGTTCCGGCAAATCCGTCCTCTCAGCCTTTCTGATGACGCAGGCCCGCCGGGTCGGCGCCCGCATCTTCGTCTTTGATTATCGGCTCGGGATGGAAATGGCCGTCCGCGCCAATGGCGGGCGCTACGCCTCGATCAAGGCGGGACAGGCGACCGGCCTCAACCCGCTCTGGACCGAGATCGATGAGCGCGGCACGGCCTGGCTCTCGGATTGGCTCGCCTCGCTCCTCTATCGCTCCGACAAGCCCCTGACCCCGGCCCAGACCAACCGCATCCAGGAGGTGGTCCGCCAGAACGCCACTGCCACTAACCCCGCTCTTCGCAACTGGAAGGATTTCGCGTCGCTCTTTGTCTCGACCGACGACAATGGCGATCTGCATCAGCGGCTCTTTGAGTGGACCGAGGACGGCCGCTACGGGTGGATCTTCGGCCAGAGCCTGGAGGACACGTTCTCGCTTGAGGGCGATGTCGTGGGCTTCGACCTGACCGGCATTCTCGACAGCGAGAGCGAGAAGGAGCGCATGGCGGTCCTCTCCTACCTCTTCCGCCGGATCGAGCGGGAGATTGAGGACCGGCGACCCACCATCATCGTGATCGACGAGGCATGGAAGGCGCTCGACAACCCGTACTTTGCCGAACGGCTCTCGAACTGGCTGGTGACCGCCCGGAAACAGAACACGGTCGCGGTGATGATGACCCAATATGCGAGCCAGCTCGAACGCACACGAACCGGCAAAACCATCGTCGAGGCGGTGCCGACGCAGATCCTGCTCCCCAACATCCGGGCCCATGCCTCGGACTACGCGATGCTCAACCTCTTCGAGAAAGAGCTCGACGTGCTCTTGAACACCGGCAGCGACAGCCGCCTTGCCCTCATCCGCGACGACAGCGGTTCCGTGGTCGTCGATGCCGACCTCTCCGCGCTTGGCCCCCTCCTCACCATCCTCGGCGGCATGGAGAAGGGTGAGGCCCTCGTTGGCCCCGACTACCGCGACCGTCCTGATTTCTGGAGGCTCTCATGATCCGCCCCCTCATCCTCCTCGCCGCACTCGGCGTTCTCTCTTCCTGCGCCGAATATCGCGAGCCCCAGGCCAACTGCTTCGCCTTCCGCGCCTCGCTAGATCAGGTCGAGCCGGATTGCATCTTCACACCCATCGGAAACGCGGAAGACGGCGTTGAGGTCTAGGGTCGCACATATCCTCCTGGCGGCTCTCCTGCCGGCGGCCGCGGTCGCCCAGGGCGTTCCCACCAACGATTCCGGGCTGACGGCCCGCGATATCGTCGAGACGGGCGACCGGGACGCCGACCTCGCCGTCCAACGTGAGAAACTCACCGTCGAAGAGCTGCTGACCGAGATCAAACGGGAACAGCTCGCCACGCTGCGCGCGATCCTCGACGCGCAGACGAGCTTCGGAGGCCAGGGTCTGCCGGGCATGGTCGCCGATCTGGAAAGCGGCAGCAGCGATCCGGACCGGTCCGCAGCGGCGGTCTATGGCTCCGGCGATGTCGATCCCAATCCGGGCGGCGCGGGTATGTTCGGAGATGCGGCAGAAAACATCGAGCAGCTGATCATCCGGGTCGCCCAGGAGACCCACGGGCGGCCCGGGGTCGGGCAGGCCGGTCTTTCCGTCGTGCAATGGCGCGCCCTCTTGCAGGCGCTCATCTGGCAGGAGAGCCGCTTCTCAATCGGCGCACGCTCGCCCGTGGGCGCCTTCGGCCTCACCCAGATCATGCCGGGCACCGCGAGCGATCTCGGCATCAACCCGGAATATTATGACAGCCCCTACCTGCAGGTGACAGGCGGCGCGCGCTACCTCGCGGCGCAGCTCGCCACCTTCGACGGCAACGTCGTCAACGCGCTCGCGGCCTATAACGCGGGTCCGGGCCGGGTGTTCGAATATGGCGGCGTACCGCCCTTCAAGGAGACCCAGCACTACGTCAGGGTCATCCCCGAACGCTACAATCTCTACCTCTCGCGAATCGGTGGCATCGAGGCGCTCGGCACAATCGACCCCGCGCTTCTCGCCAACGCCCATCTCTCGCTCAGCGGGTTCGGCGCCGCCTTCTACGGCAGCAATTCCCCCGCCGCCATCCGGCAGGCCGCCCTGCGCGTCCAGGACATCGTCACCCGGATCGGCAGCACCGAGGACCTCCAGGAGAGCATGGCGCTCAACACCTATGCCCGCGCCGAACTGGTCCGGCTGATGGTCGCGCGCATTCGCCTGAAAGCTGCCCGGACCCAACCGCTCAGTGCCGCCCAACTGGCCCAGACCGCGGCCCGCATGGCCGAGAACGAATTCATGGAGTTCACATTGGAGGATCTGGATTGATGCCCCGCAGAATGTTCATTTCAGCACCGCTTCGCACGTTGACCCTGGCCAGCGTCTTGGCGCTTTGCTCGCCTTTCGTGACCAGTGCCCCAGTCCTGGCCCAAGGCGTGCCGGTCGTGGACACCCAGAACATCGCCCAAAACATCCAGCAGCTCCGGCAGATGATCGAGGACGAGATCCTGCAAAACGAGCAACTCGTGCAGCTCCGCGAACAGCTTGCCACGCTTACGGAGCAGCTCGCCGAGCTACAACGAACATATGAGGCGTTGACGCGTCTGGCAGAGCTGCCCGAAATCATCCGGACTCAGATGGAGGACGAGCTGAACGGTCTCCTGGACCAGGAGTTCGGCGACATCATCGCCACGATTCAAGCCATCAAGACGGGGGATTTCTCCGGGCTCACCGGATCCGGCGCCGGCGAGATCGAAACCCAGATGGACCGGGTGCTGGCCGATCTCGGCTTCGACGAGGACACGCTCTCGGAAATGGCGCGCAGCGGCAATCCAGGGGCCGAGCGCGTGGCGACACAGGCCACCACCGGCGCGCTGGTCTCGGCCGCCGCCCAGAACAGCTACGAGGATGCCGGGCAATCGCTCGAACGTGTCGACCGGCTCGTCGGGCTCATCGACGACATGGATGAGCTCAAAGAGAGCGTCGATCTCAACACGCGGGTGACGGCCGAACTTGCCATCGCGCTCGTCGCCATGTGGCAGCTCGAAGCGATCCAGACCGTAGGAGATGGCACCGGCGGCGTGATCGATGCCGCCACCATCGCCGAAGAACAACGCTTCATGGAGTTCACGCTCCCGGAACTGAGCGCGGATTGAGGACTGATTGTTGGACGAAGAAACCGCCATCATCGAGGAGGAACTGGTCTACGGCGCGCTGAGACGGGAACGGCTCTGGCAGCGCCTGGGACTCTTCGGCCTTGGCTTTGGCATCCTGGGCTGCCTCAGCGCGGCCGCCGTGGCCATCCTTGATGTCGATCCGCCCCCAGTGGTGGTGCCCTACGACCCCGCGACCGGCTTCGCCCTGCCTGAAGCCTCTGTCGGGACCACCAACGTCACCGAGAACCGCGCCATTATCGAGGCGGAAGTTTTCCGCTACGTGACCGACCGCGAGGTTTACAACCAGCTCGACAATGACGTGCGCATCCGCAGCGTGCTGCGCCGTTCGGACCGTGCAGCAGGGGCCTCGCTGCGCCAGATCTGGAACTCGGCCAATGCCGACTATCCCCCGACCGTCTATGGACCCAACGCCCGCCTCGATGTCGAGATCCTCAGCATCAACCTGATCGGCAACAACCGGGCCACGGTGCGGCTTCGCAAGCGCCTGACTTCGATTCAGGGGGTTCAGGCGGGCCTCTTCACCGCGACGCTCCTCTTCGAGTTCCGCCCCGAAGAGAGCCGCTCCATCGACCAGGTCTGGACCAACCCGTTTGGCTTCACGGTCGTCGAATACGCGATCCGCTCGGACAGATTGGAGAACCAGTAAGTGCGCTTCCGGAACAAGAAATCAGGGAACGCCTTGCCAGCGTCCCAAAAGCGCGAGACGCGCCAGGGTATTGGCAATGCGAAACTCACCGGACACGCCAGGGCGTTCCTCGCGGCCTTTCTAATGGTCTCACTGTTTGCGCCCCACGCGTCAGCCGAGGCGATCCCGCGCGGGGGACCCAACGACCACCGCGTGCGGGTCGCCTCCTATCAGGAAGGCCAAGTCTACAGGCTGAACGTCTCCCTGACCCATGTCACGACCATCGAGTTCGGGGCAGGAGAGAGCATCCGCTCAATCATCGCCGGCGACACGGAAGGGTTTGAGATCGACGGTGTGCCCGGCGGGCGGGCCTTTGCGATTAAACCCGTCGCGCGCGGCGTCCACACCAATGTCACCGTCTACACCAACAGACGGAGTTACTATTTCAACGTGAACGAGGTCTCGAGCCCGACTTTCTATGTCGTGCAGTTCCGCTACCCCGAGGACAATCGCCGCCCTTCCAACGCCATCGCGCGCGCCGCACCGAATACCAATTACGGGGCCAGCGCACGGACGGAGTTCACGCCGACCCGGGTCTGGGACGACGGCACCTTCACCTATTTCGCCTTCCCACGGAACGCGCCCGTCCCGGCGATCTTCCGGTACACGAACGGGCGCGAGCGCACGGTGAACACGGGCGCGGTCGAAGACGGCGTGATCCGTGTCTCGGGCGTGGGGCGCCAATGGGTGCTGCGTCTGGGAGAGGACGTGGTCTGTATCGAGGCGACGCCGCCCGCGGAGGCCGCCTCATGAGTGACAATAACACCGATCTCGAACAGCGCCTCGCCGCGCTCGAACGGGGCAACCCGCGCCTCGGACCCGCCCCGAAACGCCGCTCACCGCTCCTCGCTCTCCTCCTCGCAGGACTGATCCTGGCGGGCGGCTTGGTCCTCTTGCTGTTTTCGGGCCCGGGGGAAGAGGTCGCCCTGCCGACCGCCACCCCGGACGAATTCCAAACCGAGGGTGACGGGTTCGGAGAGATCGAACCCTTCGTGCCGCCGCCCGCCCCGGAACCCGAGATCGTTCTCGTCGAACCAGAACCCAACGCCGAACTTTTGGCACAGATTGCCGCACTCCAGACCCAGATCCAGGAACTGCGCGACGCGCCGGACACCGACGCCGGGGCGGACAGCGCGGCAGCTGAAGCGATCGATGCGCTGACCGCACGGATCGCCGCCCTACAGGACGCCTCCGAGAATGCTCAGGAACAATTCCAGGCCGAACTGGCCCAGCGAGATCGGGAGCTGCAACAGCTGCGTATGGACCTGGACCTCGCGCGGCTGGAGGCCAACAAGCCGGCACCCGCACCGCTCGGCCCCACCGACGAAGAGTTGCGCGCCCGCGAAGAAGAGCGGCTGCGGCGCGAGGAAGAGGCGCGCCGGCTGGCCGAGCTGCAACGCCGGGCCGAGGAGGAGCGTGCCTTCCAGGAACGGCGGATTTCCTCCCCCGTCATCGCCTTCGGCGGAACGGGCGGCGCCAATGCGGGCGAGACGGAACTTACCGAACGCACCTTCGGCGAAGTGACGGATTTCGTGCTAAACGGCGCGTTGCCGATCGCCATCACACAAGCCGAAGTCATCGCAAATCCCTCGAACACGGTCATTCAGGGCACGATGATCCAGGCCGTGATGGAGACGGCACTCGACAGCTCGCTCCCCGGGCAGACCCGTGCCATCATCTCCGAAGATGTCTTCAGCTATGACGGCTCACGGCTCCTGATCCCGCGCGGCTCGCGCCTGATCGGACGCTACCGCTCAGGCATCGAGATCGCGCAGCGCCGCGTGACCATCGCCTGGGATCGGATCATTCTGCCCAACAATCAGACCGTGCAAATCAGTTCCTTCGGCGGCGATGAGCTTGGCCGCTCCGGCGTCACCGGTTTCGTGGACACTCGCTTCGACGAGCGCTTCGGCTCCGCCGCGCTGATCTCCATCATCTCGGCCGCGCCGAACGTGGCATCGGCGCAGGTCGAGGATGAGGCCACCGCCGAGGTCCTGCAGGATGTGGGCGATGACCTGGCGGATGCCACCGATTCCGTGATCGGCGACTACCTCTCCATCGGGCCCGTCATCTATGTCGATCAGGGCGCACGCGTCACCGTCATGGTCGATCGCGATTTGGAGATCTTCTGAGATGACGCTGTCCTACCTCCAGGCCTCGCTCGACAAGCTTAAGGACGCCACCCGGGACGACGTGATCGAGATCTGCATCAATCCGGATGGCTCTTGCTGGGGTGAGTTCCAGGGGGATCACTTCATGCGGGCACTGGATCAGCGTCTGACGATCACGGAGGTGCGCGATCTTGGCAACCAGATCGCCTCATCCGCCAATACGACGATGAGCAAGGACAAGCCCATCGTCTCGGTCTCGATCACCTATCGCGACCGCCCCATCCGTGCCCAAGTCGTAACCCCGCCCGCGGTGCTATCCGGCATGTCGATCTCGCTCAGGTTCTTCTCGAGCCTACCGATGGACCAGATCGAGCTTCGTTTCCTCTACGGCGAAGAACGCAAGCTCGAGGAACTGCGTCAGGAAAAAAACCGCGCGCTGCGCAAGGTCGTCGCCTCTGGTGAAATATACGCGGCCATCCGCTTCTGCGTCGAGAACAAGCTCAACATGATCGTCTCTGGCGGCACCTCGACCGGTAAGACCGTCGCGGCCCGGAAAATCCTTTCATACGTCCCCGATGACGAGCGCATCGTCACCATCGAAGAAGCCGCTGAACTGCTTCCGGCTCAGCCCAATGCCGTGACGCTGATCGCCAACCGCGATGCGGAGTTCCAATCCGCCGACGTGCTCCTGACCGCGACGCTGCGCATGCGGCCCGACCGGATCATCCTCGGCGAGGTCCGCGGCAAGGAGGCCATGACCTTCCTCGAGGCGATCAATACCGGCCATGGCGGTTCGATGACCACGCTCCATGCCGAGACGCCACAGCTCGCCGTCCAGCGTCTCGCCATCGCCGCGCTCAAGACCGAGATCCCGATGACCTACCAGGACATGGTCCAATACATCGAAAGTTCGATCGATGTGATCATCCAGGCGGGCCGCGAGGACGGCCAACGCGGCATCACCGAATTCTATCTCCCCGGAACCGATCTTAGCGGAGGCATGAAACATGAAGCGGTTTGAATACGACATCCTGTTCTGCAAGGTGAAGAAGCAGAAGGACTATGAAGAGATGCGGGGCGCCCTGAACGAACGGGGCGCCGAAGGCTGGGAGGTGATCTCCGCCGAGGCCGGCGACTATGGCTATACCGCGTTCCTCAAGCGTGAGGTCGCGGACCAGCCAACGGGTTCGTTGACATGAAACGCGCGACCACTCTCCTCTGCCTATTTCTTCTTTTGACGGGCACCATTGCATCGGCCGAACGCGACTTGGTCCCGACGCTCGATAATCAACCCGATGTCTGCCCCGATCAGCCGCCCGAGCCGGAGTGGATGCGGAAAACCGAAGCGCGCGATGCCCACAAGCGGCTCCTGGTCCAGCAAATCTACCGGTTTCAGAGCATGGAACGCATCGTCGAGGCGCAGAGCTGCACATGCGTCACCCGGTATCCGTCTTGGGAGGCCGCTGAGGCGGTCTATTTTGATCGCTATTCCTCGGCTGACTATTGGAGCGTGGTCGAGGCGACGTCAGACTATCGCCGACGGGCGAACGATCTCCGAAAGCAGGCCATGCCGATCTGCGAAGCGGCCGGCAACTGGTAGCGGGTCATGAGCGTCGTCGCGTATTTCGTGGAAACGGCCGAAGGCTATCTGGACTCGGCGGCGGAAACCCAGTTCGGGGCCGTAGCCGCCACAGTCGGAACGATACTGGTCCTCGGAACGACGCTCGTGGTCATCCTCGTCTGTCTCAACATGATCTACCAATACCGGTCCATGGACGGCCGGACCGCCTTCTGGCTCGCCGTGAAGATCGGCTTGGTCGGAATATTCGCAACCAACTGGGTCCAGTTCAACGCCCTCGCATCCGCCATCCTGAACGGGATAGACAGCATCGCCGGATCGCTGGTCGCGTCGGTCGGCGGCGGGACGCCAGGACCATCGGGGACCTTTGCTGAGGAGTTCGATCAGCTGATAGCCGCGCTTGGGGATTACCTGAACGCAGCAGGCTCCGAGTTGAACTGGATGGCTGGCGCGCTCCTCGACACGCTCGGCGTTCTCCTGCTCTCGATCCTCGGAGGGCTGGCAGCCTTCATCGTTGTCGCCTCCAGGCTCATGATCACGCTGTTGATCGGGATCGCTCCGGTGATGATCTTCCTGACCCTCTTCGAGGTGACCAAGGATTATTTCGCGCGCTGGCTCTCGGCGCTGATCTCCTTCGCGATATACCCCATCGTCATCGCCGGCGTCTTCGCAACCATCACCGGGGTCTCGCGCGCATTGCTCGCCGAACTCGGTGACCCCGAAGGCGCTTCGAACATCGGCGCCCTCCTGCCCTTCTTCATGATGGTCCTCATGGCCAAGGGGTTCATCATCGCCACACCCTTCATCGTCCGGTCGGTCTCCGGAAACATCATGATGCCGGCGCTTTCGGCAGGCTTTGGCGGGAGCTATGCGTTCGCGCGGGGCCTGGCAGGCAGCCAACAGGTCTACAACCGATACGCCATCGGTGGCGCGACCGGTGCCGAATATGCCGCGCTTCGGGCGCGGCAGTTTCTAGGCGTCCAGGCGCTACCGACCCGCCCTAATGCCGCGGGTGGTGCCCCGGCTGCACCTTCAGGCGACTCATCTGGCACCGGTGCGCGCATGCTTGCGCAACTGGCACGGCTAAGCAGGCTGGGTCGACGGTAGCGCAGACCGGACGAGGCAAGTCTACCGGGAACAGGCTGTCCGCGGGTAAAATCTTTGCTGCCTGCTAGGACCGTGGCAAACAGCATGAATGGTTTTGCGTTGGTGGCATCGTGCCGCGTCTGGGGACGGCGCATTGCTACAGGATCAGGCGCAACGGCATCGGCGCCGGTGTTGCTGTCTGGGACGTCTATCCTGTATCCCGTTCTCACATCAAAGCATTTGACGGCAAGCTTCCTATGGGAAATTGCCGGTAGCGGGCAGTAAATTGCCGCGATGTTCTCGTTGAATTTTTAACTTGTCACTTGACAATTTAAGAGAGTGGAGTATCTAAGGTGCCAAGGAAGAAGCACATATCAAAGGAAATCGAGGCCGTCATTCAGGAGCTCGAAGAGCTGGGATGGGACCTTATTGAGGGCAAGGGGCACGCGTGGGGGATCCTCCGATGCCCGGCCAACGATAAGGATTGCCGCTGTGGCGAGTTTTGTCAGATGTCTGTCTGGTCGACCCCGAAGAATCCACAGCAGTTCGCGAAAAGGATCCGACAGAAGGCTCTGGCCTGCGTGAAGCTTCAGAAGAACGACGAAGGTAATGCCGATGGCTGAAGAATTCGAATTCGAACTGGTCTTTGCGCTCCCCGACGGAGAGCACGATGCGTTTGCGCTCTCTGACGCGGTCTTCGAGGCGGGTTTTGAAGATGCGCTCGTGGGCACCGGTCACGCCGGTCTCCTGGGTGTAGAACTGGAACTTGAAGGGGATGAGGCCGAGAGCGCGATCCTTGAAGCGGCGCGGGCGCTGATCAAGGCGTTGCCGCAGGGCACTGTCCTGCGCGAGGTCCGTCCCGACCTGGTGTCTCTCGCGGATGTCGCCGAGAAGCTCGAGGTGAGGCGACAGGCGCTCCAGCAGCGCAAGATGCCCCTCCCCGTTGCCGGTGGCCTCTACCGCATCGATGAGATGATCGAGGTTCTGATGGAGGCCTCAAAGCCGGCGAAGGGGCAGCGTCGTCCGCGCTTTAACCTGGCTTCCGCCGCGAAGTGGTTTCGTGCGGGCCCCGCGGCCCGCAGGGTGAACGCCCAGTTGACGATGCGTGAGATCGACCCTGCGACGATTGAGCGAGCCCCTCGACCAGAGAGCGACGATCCTGGTTTTCTTCACCCGTGACAATGGTCGATTCCGGGGCGCGGGCACAAGGCGCCATCGCGGCATGCTTTCGTGTCGCCCGCATGGCGGCTTAGCCAAGCCCGAATTTCTCGCCCGCCTCGCTGACTTTTGCTTCCGAACCGGACATCTCCGCCTCCAACCGCTCGAGATCACTTACGGCGTCCTGTACCCGGACGACATCGTCTTCTGTCGCAGCCTCCACCTCCAGATCTGCCTGCCTCCCGAACTCCATCTCCAACTGCCGCTGATCGTCCGCAAGGACTGCGGCACGACCGCGCCGAGGCGCTTGAGCCGGACCGGGCTCAATGGGTGCATTCCCTCCGGTTTCCGTAAGCCCCATCCTGGCCTCGAAATCGCGTTCCGAGAGACCTGACCCACGCGGAGCCGAAGGCATCGCCCGGACACTCAGGGGCAATTCCCCCATCGGAGGGACCGGCCCCTTCGGAAACGGCAGCTCCCCCTCCTGCGCCGCGTGGATGCCTTTGAAAAACGGATCCTCGTAGTAGACCACCCGCTTCGCCCGGACCGGCATCTGCGCGTCCACGACCACCACGATCTCATCAAGCGGCAAACGTCGCGCCTCGTCTTCCGGCAGGAGCGCGACTTCTTCCGTCCGCTCAGACTGGCTGCGGCCTTCGAACGGGTTCTTGCCGACCGCGCGGGAACGTGTGACCACGGTCTTCGTGGTCTTGCCCACGGCCTTGCTCAACTCCTCGACCGTCTTCTCGTCCGAGGGCGTAAGGTAGAGCTTGATCCCGGCGTTGCCCTGCAAGGCCCGCCGCGTGTTCTCGCCGTATATTTCATCAATGGCCGGGATGGTCTGGGTCACCACCGCGAGATGCCCGCGATAGGCGCGCAGCACCTCGATGCTCTCGGCCACGATCGGCATCTTTCCGAGGCGGTTGAACTCGTCGAGCATGATCATGACCGGCCAGGGCTCGTCGGGGCCCGGCTCCTTGTCCTGCAGGGCGGATAGCAGGTCCGAGAAGAAGAGCCGGATGAGCGGTGCGAGGGGTTTCACCATGA
This sequence comes from Pseudomonadota bacterium, assembly GCA_039028055.1. Taxonomy (GTDB): domain Bacteria; phylum Pseudomonadota; class Alphaproteobacteria; order Caulobacterales; family Hyphomonadaceae; genus CALLCD01. Next base: position 23,559 of record JBCCIW010000001.1, read on the forward strand.
GGGGTTGGACGACGAGATAGACGCTGAAGGGCTTCTTGCGGATTGTCCGAAAGTCAAAGTCTGAGGTCGCCGTCGCATCGTCGATCGCCGGATTCTGCCACTGATCGAGGCCCGAGGTCATCAGGAGCGAGACATAGGATGTGAGCGTGTCGTTGTTGGTGGAGGCCAGCCGCGTGAAGATCAGTCGCGCTGCGGCGTTTTGGACCTCATGGGCGCGCGCGAGATACTCCTTTTGCTTCTGCCCGCCCGAGGCGGCGATGCGGTAGATCTCCCCGAGCGTTGGCCTGCGGCGCTGGAACGCGAGTAGCCCGGCCGCGACGAAGAGATCGATCCCGCCCTTCAGGAGGCCCTGAACCCGGTCGTTGTCGTTCTGCAGGAAGAGCGTGGCGAGGAGCTGCAACTCCATCTGCTGGCGCGCCGGGTCCTTGAGCTCGAAGATGCGCAGGAGCGGATTGTAGCGATGCGTGCGCCTGTCCTCCCAGTCGGTCGGCGCGAACCGGAACACCTCGTCACCCTGCGCCGCCCGGTGGCGGGCCGACGCCTCGAAGCACTCGCCCTTCACATCCAGCACCACCGCCGAGCCCTGCCAGGTCAGGAGGTTCGGAATGACGAAGCCGGTGGTCTTGCCGCGCCCGGTTGGGGCCACGATGAGCGCGTGCGGGAAGGTCCGGGAGCAGAGGAACGGTGCACGGGATCCGGGCTTTCCAAGCTTGCCGATCACAAAGCCCGTGCCCGGCGCGCCGAAGAAGCCGTTCCGCTTCATCTCGCGGCGGGTCTGCCAATGGGTATAGCCGAACCGGGTGAGCGCCGAGCCCGACATCGCCAGGCTCATCATGAGGCCCGCCACCCCGGCCCCGCCCATGATCAGGTTGATCAGGCGGAAATCATCGGGACGGACGGCCCCGATGGCGCGGTAGTTCTGGGCGATATAGAAGAAGTCGATCTCGGCCCGGAAACCCAGGTCCCGGAACGTCACGACGGCCGAGGCGATCACATAGCCGATGGCGATCGCCACCAGCGTGACCAGCACCACGCCGAGGGCGAGGCGGCCCTTTCCTACCCCTCCCATCAATGGGTCTCCCCGCGCTCGCACTCGCCGTCGACAAGATCGGTGCGGTGGAGCTCGAATTCGCGGTCGGCGATCTCCTCGACCACGGCGCGGGTTGCTTCGCTGTTGGCAGTAGCCGCATCCGATTGCAGATAGGTCTTGGCGGCATAGAGCCGGTCGAGACGGTCCTCGACCTGGTCCTTCAACACATCGGCATCCCCGTCTCGCAGCCGCTCGATTTGAGCATCGTCAAGCTCCCGCTCGACGGCATCGCGATAGGCCAGGCGCTGACCGTCATCCTGGAACGGCGACTGCAGATTGCCGGCCCGTTCATGGTCGACGACCCGCCGGATGTCCGGATCGGCAATTGGCGCGCCCTCGACAGTTTCTACCTCGCGCGCGTCCGAAAGCAGCCCGTCGCGCAGGTCGAGCGCCACCTCCCGGAGCTCGTTTTCGCGGCGAACCTGGTCGATGGCCTCGGTGTCACGCAGTTCGGTGACGGCCGCATAGGTCGCGCCAAGCCCGCGGGCGAGATGCGACGGCATATCGAGATAGCGTGCGCGGAACGCGTCCGTGACGGCGTCCGCAACGGGGGTCCGGGTGTCACGCGCCTCCATGATCCGATCGACATCGCGGGTGATCTCCCGGGCCCGGGCCTCGTCGGTGATCCGCTCCCGGTAGGGCTCGGACCGGTCGATCACGTCGCCCGGGCGCGCGAGCAGTTCCGGATGCGCATTGATGTAGCTCCGCTGCTCCTCCTCGATACGCCGCTCCGCCCGGGAGGCGATCTCCCACTCTCGCGCCTCGATCTGGTCTCCGGTCAGACCTTCCGAACGCATGTCCTGGCGGATCGCGCGCTCCATGTCCTCAGTGGCGTCCCGATGATAATGGACCCGCTCCATGATGGTGCGATCTTCCACGACACCGTCTTCGCGCAGGACCCCTGCCCGCTCCAGTGCGACGCCGAGCTGGACATGGGCCCGGTTGAGGGTCTCGCGCGCCGTCTCCAGATCCGCGCGACGCTCGAGGTTGAGACCGTCCCTCTCGGCCACCCGCGCCAGATCGTCGGCGATCCATTGCCGCTCGAGCGCGGCGTTCTGCGCGCCGGCTTCCATCCGGGCGACCACCACGGACGAACTGATCCCGGTCCCGCGCAGCGCGGTATCGACCTGCGCCCGCACCTCGGGGTCACGCAAGCGGTCGAGCCGGGCCGCATCGATATTGGTCTCGGAATAGACCCCGCCCTCCGATGGCTTCTCGGTCAATGTCATGGAGCGCAGCCCCAAGGGTTGCATATGGGCCAGCCTAGACTGGATCTCGTTGAGGCTACGCTCGAGCCTCGGCCGTTCGGCCTCCGGCTTCGCATCAATCATGCCCTGGACGCGCGCGACCTGATCGGCATAACGGGTCCGCAGATCCTCGAACGATTGCTCCTCTGCCATGTAGATGCCTCCTTCCAAAGTCAGCTTGCCGCCCTTGGCCAGAAGCTCTCCTGAGCGGAACAGGGCATCGGCGATGTCCTCTCGGTTGTCCGCAGAGGCCTCGGCGGCAAGTGAGTGGTAGATGATCCGGGTGTTTGCGATCTCTTCCAGAGCGCGATCCAAGTCTGCTCCGACCCGTGGCCGCGGCTCCGTGGCCCGCCCCTCGTCCTTCGCCGCATAGACCTCGCGGGTGCGCGGCGGGTAGTGCACGACACCTCGGTCGAGCCGCCGCGTGGCCTCCAGACGCACGCCGAACCTCTCGGCCTCCTCGACCATGGCGAGGCGGAAATCGTCGTAGTTGAAGCGGTGGTCCCGACCCAGGAAGAAGAACTCGCCCTCCTGGGAACGGCGGTTCAAGACTATATGTGCGTGAGGGTGATCGCGATCCTCATGCACCGCGATGATGTAGTCGAAATGCCCCTCTTCGGACTGAAAGAACCGCTCCGCCACATTGGCGGTGATGTCGCGCACATCCTCGCCCCGGGTGCCGATCGGATAGGACATGAGCATATGGGTGGTCTGTCCGAGCTTGGGTTTGAACCCCGCACTCCAGCGCTTGGAGAAGCGGTCGGTCAGGTCCTTGATCTCCGTCGCCTCGAGCTTTGTCTTCCCGTCCAGGAAGCCGCTGGAATCCACAATATGGGAGGACTTCGTGGTGAGGTAATCGAGCTGGTTCATGAGCTGCGATTTGGTATGCGTGCCCCCGCCCCGGATCGCCTTGAAGACCGCCGCACGGTGACCGGCGGCGGCCCGCACGAGCTGCCTCTGCCGGGACGCCTGCAGCCCCTGCATCGAGCCCCGGATCCGGCTCCAGCCATCCCGGAAGATCTCTCCGGTGACGTCATGGACGGCATCATTCAGCCGCATGGGCGAACTCCCTCAGCGCAGCGGTCGCGACAAGCCGCATCCCGTCCCGGCGGCGGCGCAGCAGCAGGTCGATCTCATCAGCGGAATCAAGGATGAACCGCGCCAGCCCACGCATCTGCGCGAGGCGCAATTCGGACAACTCTGCGTTAGGTGCGGAGCCTTCCCCCTGCCCCGCCCGGCCGGCTTTCATCATCTGCTTGGCGATCTGCACCACGCCGTTGCCGATCTCATGCAGGGAGGCCCGGTAACGCGCCATCTCAGCCGCCAGCTGAGCATCCGGAACGAAGGTTCCCCCCGCCGCCTGGATGAGCCGCCGGACCCCCTCCGTGCGGGTCTCGATCCCCGCCGCGGCCAGGACCTCATCCAGCGCCCCAAGCTCCTCAGGAGTCAGCTTCACCGTCACGGCGGCGGTCGCCACGGCCGCATCCTTCTGGCGTTCTTCGTCCGCCTTCAACGTGTACTGGATGGCCCGCGGCGTGACCCCGAACCGCTCCGCGAGCACCGAAGTCCCCACACCTTCTCCAGCCTCACGGATAATCTCCGCTCGCTCCGTCCGTGTCAGTCTCTTGGTCCGGCTCATGCGAAGAAAGCCCCCCTATTTCCTGCCACCTTCATTCAAGGTCGCCCCCCATCATACGAAACTATATGTAACGGTCAATGCAATATTATTGTAGATTGCCCCCGGGCGACCTTGAATTCCGCTTCGAGCCGAGCACCGCAGGTGCGAGGCCCGGCCCGAAGGGCCCAGCAACACCGACCATCTCCAACCGCACACCAACCGCCTTTTTTCATGCCCGCGCCCGAGGTTCAGGCCGAACACGCAAGTGTTCGGACGGAAGCGAGGGGCGGCGCATCTTCTCACCGACGGGGCTGACGGACAGGGTCAAGGGCGGCCAGATTTGGCTCGGCCCAAATCTCTGCCGGAAAAACCGGCGGGCGCAGCCCGACTGTTATTCCGGATGGCCCCCTTGAGGCTGGCCGGCAGACCTGTTCCAGGCGATCTCTCATATCCCCTGCCAGGACCGCGCACGGTCCTGACACCTTCCCGGGGACACCTGCCGAAGGCAGGGGTTCCCGGTCTTGGCGCAGCCTTCCCTGGAACAGGGAAAGGGCCGCCCGTGGGCGGCCCATCCTTTAGGGAGGATTACTCCTGCGGTTCCTTGGAGCTCGGCGGGAACATCACCAGCTCCTGGACCGCGACGGGGAAGTCGAGCTTGAGGCTGAAGAACTCCGAGCCGTCCCCGTTGCGGGTGTTGCGGAACATCGCGCCGACGCGCTGGAAGCGGGTGCGCTCCTGACCTTCGTTGTCGGTGAACTTGACGGGAACGGTGGCGACGTAGTGGTTGGTCATTTGGGTCTCTCCTTTTTGCGATGGGGATCACCCGGCACGGGGGACAAGGGAGGTCCGCAAACGCAAATGCGGAGGGTCCGCGCGCTTGCCGCGTGGAAACCGTATTTGTGTTTGCCGGAGCGAAGCGGAGGGGACGGACCGCCCGACCCCGTGCGATCCACATCTATGAGCAAAGAGGGGAGACCCAAATGTGCACCCCGCTCCTCAGCCGCCATCGGTCCTGTCGAGTTATGTGAGACGTGACAAGGTCCGCGCCGCTTTCATCCAACGTGCCGGTGCGGTGTTCCGGCCAGGCCCAATCGGAACGATCGCGATCGTCTGCCTCAAGCTCAGCGTCCCCGTCGCCGGTCTGGCGATCCGGGGCGGTGATACAGCCGCGGGTCTGGCAGCAGGGTTGTCCGCCCAGACGGGTCGCCGCCATCGGGCGGCGCGGTTGCTGCGCTGCGCCCGCCCCAGCGATCTACACCCGGACGGGCGGATCGCGGGGTTTCTGGCGCGCATGAGGGCAACCCCGCCGGCTGGCTCCGTCAGGAGACCGCCGCCGGGGCATGCCACTCAGCGTGGCCAGAGGCCTCGTGTTCCGGGTGGAGGCCGGCACGGCCGGAACCTGCGAGCGTGGTGACGGCGGTGCAACCGCCGGCAGGGGCCCGTCTTGACCGGCGACCGATCACAACCGACCTTCATGTCATCTGAGTCTGACTGAGGAACCACAGACAGTTGAATAGCGCAGCAGTCCCGCCCGGCCCGGGCCGGGCGGGACTGCTCTCGTGGACAGTGTCGCAGTCGTCGAGTGCGTGGAAGGTTTCGAGAGAGGGATCACCGGGCAACGGGTCCGCCCGGTGAAAGGCTTTCTTCAGGCGAAGAGAGACACGCTGAGGTTCCCGCAATGCGCACAGACCTCGCGCCAATGGAAGTTGACACTCCCGCCATCGATGGTCTCCCAATCGGTCCGCGACGCGTCTTTTCCGCAGGCGGTGCGGGGGACGACATGGCCGCCATTATCGTGATGGTCCTTCCCGGTGGCCGTTCCGGGCGGCGACGTGCCCGTGCGGTCGCAATGTCGGCAAAGGTCGTCCTCGGTCTTGTTCTCGTCGGTCATGATCTCATCTTCAGATGTTCAGGGAACCACCACGTGAGTGTGGTGGCATGGCCGAATGCCTGGTTGCCGAAACTGTCCGGGTCAGGGACGGCGCAGCCGCCGGCGTGCCGGGCGCAAAAGTTTTCTGGGCGCATCGCTCACCGCAAGCATGGCATCGAACCCCGGACCGCCCTCTCCACCCACGCCGCCCTCGCCGAAAAGTTTTGCGATCCTTGACGCGGGCGGATTCGGGGGCCATCCGGAGGATATGCTTCCGCACTCATGTGTGTGATTGACGGCAGGTTAGCCCGACACAAGCAGACAAAGGGCGCTGCCCGGACGCGGGAGGCGCATGGAGCGGCGGGATCGTTTTGCCCCGCAAAACAGACCGGAGCGCAATCCGGCGGAGCGGCCGGGGAGCGACCTGCTCGCGAGACGGGCAAACCGGATCCTCAGGTGCCACGCCGCGGTGAGGCCGAATGGCCGAATGCGCGATCGGCCTCAGGCCGATATCTCCACCGTGACTTGGCTTACTGTGCGGGGGAAGGCCGCCAGCTTATGGACAGGCCGATGGAAACGACGAAAGGGCCGCGCCGCGCGCGACCCTCTCTCATTCACTCGGCTGCCGTCTTCTTAGCCGGATCGGCGACCCGCATCACCGTCAGGCCTTTGGCTTCCGCCTTCTGCCCGAGGTTGAGCGCAACCCCGTTGCCGCCGAATAGCACGACCCCGGTCGCGGCGAACTTGTCGTCCAGCATCTCGTCGTTACACTTGAAGGGGGCCGCCCGCCCATGCGCGGACCAGCGCGGATCGAAGCGCGCCTGCGCGACGCCACGCGCCCGAGCCCACCGGGCGGCGATCATCTCGGCCCCATGCTTGCCACCCTTGTGGCAGAGGAAGATCTCCTGGTTGCGGTTCTGCTTGATCCGCTCGCGAACCTTGTCGAGTGTCGAGAAGATGACGTTGATATCAGTCCAGTCGGTCGCCCCCGAGACGATCAGAGGGACCCCCTCGACCTTCGACTTCGCGGCGGTTTCGCGATCATGTTGCTCCAACAGCTGCCGGGCCTCAAACACGGCCCCGGTCTCCTGAGCGCGAGCGCTGGCCCGCGATCCCGCTGCCGGGATGAAGGCGTGGCCGGTCTCGACCTCGTAGCATTCCGCCGCCGCCTCGCTCATCACCTCGATGGCCCCGACGATCTCGCGAACCTGCAGGAAGCGGGCCTGCGCCTCTTCGAGCGCAGTCTCGGCGATCTCCGATCCATCATGGGATTTTGCCAGGGCGCCGATCTTGTCTGCGGTGCGGTCGAGCTCCTTGCCGAGAGCGATCTTGCGGCGCTGCAGGATCGTGGCGAGCCCGTGCGCCAGAGGTTCGATCTCGGCTTCGAGACCGGTGCCGCGCAGCTGGCCGAGCAGGGCCTCGAAACTCTCGCGGACGATGCTGTCGGTCAGGATATGATCGTCGGGGATCGGCAGCTCCGCGCCCTTCTCCGTGAGGCCGAAAAGTTCGATGGTATCGTAGGCGTTCGTGTTCTCGTAGGTCATGTTGGTGTCTCCAAATGTTCGGGGAACCACCACGTGAGTGTGGTGGCATGGCCGTACGTCTGGTTCACCGAATCGGTCCGGGTCAGGGACGGCGAAGCCGCCGGCGTGCCGGGCGCAAAAGTTTTCCGCGCGCAGCGCCCACCACGGGCGCGTCATCGAAAACTGGACCGCCCTTTCGACCCACGCCGCCCTCGCCGAAAAGTTTTGTGATCCTTGACGCGGGCTGATTTGGGGGCCATCCGGAGGATATGCTTCCGCACTCATGTGTGTGTGTTTTGACGGTAGGTTTGCCCGACGCGAGCAGGCAAAGGGCGCGACCGGACGCGGGGGACGGATGGAGCGGCGGGATCGTTTTGCCCCGCAAAACAGACCGGAGCGTAATCCGGCGCAGCGGCCGGGGAGCGGCTTGCTCGCGAGACGGGTAAACCGGGATGCCGGGCGCTGCACCGCGGTGAGGCCGCATGGCCGAATGCGCGACGGACCGCAGGGCCGTTCTCGCCTGCGACACGCGCAGCCGAGCAGGGGAGGCCGCAAGGCTTAGGAACACCTGTGGCGGACATCAGGGATCAGCCACTTGGTTTGCTATTCCGCCTGCATGTCCCCGAAGTCCGCGTCGAGCAGATCGATCGTAGGATCGGCCAGGGTGACGAAGCCGCCGTCGACCGCGCCTCGTTCGATCGACAGGATCGCCTCGGCATAGGGAATCTCGGTGACGGTGACGCCGAGCGCCTCCAGTGGGCCGACGACGAGGCCGCGCCCCGGTTCCACGAACCTCGGAATCCGTAGCTTGAGGCCCTGCAACACGTCAACGCCCTCAAACTCCGGCTCAAAGACCGTGTCGGCTGCGAACACATTCCGGCCCTTGTCCGGGTCGTAGAGCAGGATCAAGGGGGTGATGGATTGCTGAACCCTGGCCCAGTCGATCCGACGCAACAACACCCGGTAGGCATCGCTGCGTACCTGTCGATTCGGGTTCTGGATGAAGACTGTGTAGTACCTGTCCGGGAACACCACCGAGACGGAACTGTGCCTCGTGACCTCCAAATCGTTTGCGGCGGTGGCCGTGGCAGATACCGAATACGTCCCGGGGACCAGGAACCTGCACATGAGTTGCGCCGCCACGGCATCACATTGCGCGACATGCGAGCGGCCCACCGGTTGCCCCGCGACACGCCATGTCAGTGTCGTCACATCCGGATCCGCAGTCGCGTTGAATTCGGTGTCGAGCCCAACCTGCGCCGCGACGCTTGCGGGGGTGATCTCGAGGAACGGCGGCTCCGCAGGGGCGGCCGCCCGCCCCAGGGCCCACCCGCCGATCCCCACGATCGCGGCCACCGTCACGCCGACCAGAATCTGCCCGCCAAGACTCTCTGAAGACATCGGCCTACTCCGAGACGGTCATCACGATCGGACAATGATCGCTCGGATAGGCTTCCGCAAAGGTCAGGACCTTTCCGTCGGCGAAAGGCTGTAGGCTCCCGTCGCATCGGGTAAGCGCGGCGCCGGGATCGCGGAACACATAGTCGCCCGTCAGCTCGATCTGATCCGCCGTCAGCGTCACACCTTTCGCGAGGTTCTCCACGACGAAGAAGTCGATCTCGGCGCTGCTGCGGGGCGTGTAGAGCCATGGGCGCAGCCCCTCGGCCTCGAACTGCGGGTTGTTCGCCATGGCCTCCTCGCCCAATCGAGCGAAATCGAACGCGAAGGAGGACCAGCACGCGCGTGTCTCGGCACCCGGCAGGATGTGCCCCTGCGGCACGTTCGGGAAGAACTCCGCCCGGATGTTGTCCGCCCCCTCCAGAAGTTGCCGGTTGAAATCCCCCGCCAGGATGATCGTCGCCTCGTCGTCCTGGGCGTCCATCCAGGCGCGCAGGCGACGCACCTGCTCGCGCTGCGTCGCACAGTCGTCCTCCGTGCCAGGTTCGACGGAATTGTTCTTGCAGGTTGCCTTCAGGTGGATCGACGGGACCAGGTAGCGTCGCCCGTCGACCGACAGATCGACGCCTACGCCGCCGCGCACCGGGCGTGCGGGCGCGCCGCATTCGTTCTGATGCGGCACGGCGAGCTCATCGATCTGGAAATAACCGTGCTCGAACGTGTCCCTGATCGCGATCGCGTTGTATATGTCGTCGGCATCCGCCGCGCATTTCTGTGCGTTCTCATAGCAGCGGGTCTCGAACCGGAAGCTGTACCCGTCGGGGAGGACCGCTTCCAGCGCCGCGACGCTGCCAATCTCCTGGAACGCGATCACGTCCGCGTCGATGGACGAAATGATCTCCCGGATTCGGGTGTAGTCATCCGCGTCGCGGTCGAACCCGCGCAGTTCCGAGCCCGGAGCGCCAAGGTTCGCGATGTTCCAACTGGCCACCGTGAAGGGTTCCGCGAAACAGACGGTCGGCGCGAGCAAACAGGGAAAGACGAAATGAAAGCCCCGCATTTAAAACCCTCTTCTCGGAATTGAAATCATCGAAAAATCGTTGGTCTTGAGATCAGGATACGACAGTATTGATGATTTCGCGACCCGAGATCCTGTGAGGGCTTCAGAGCGGACAAAAAAGAAAGACGCCATCCCGGGAGGTGGGATGGCGTCTGATCTCTTCTGCCCGCGCCACGGGAGGAGGTGTGGCGCAAACCTGAGGCCGGTCTCCAGGGAGGAGGAGAGGAGAGCGATCTCAAAAGTAGGCTAGCCCGAAATGCTGCGGCGCAACAACGGCAAATGCTGCAATGCAGCTATGCACTTCATGCAATGCTAAACTACGCGACCCTTCGTATACTATTGTCGAGCGACAAATATGGGTGACCCGTCAATATTCGATATGTGCCCACAAGCGTTTGTCTAAGTACTTGCGAACGCGGAACCACTGAATACGCGACGCCTGTTCATCCGGCATTTGCCCGGAAAGGCCGACAGAAATAGGCTTTTGCAAGTTCAAAGGAGAGAGTCTCAGGTGTTGCGAAGGTTTCAATACATAGACCGCCCCAGCTTCCCTGACGATCTGTTCGCAGACGTTGACTCGGCACAGTTGCGGATGGCGTTGAGAAACCTCCAGTCCGCAGTGCGTGCCGTCACCGGTGCCATGCGAGACATGTACGCCTTCCCTGACGGCAGCGATCTCAAGGTTGGCGTCACTCCGGAGACCCACCTGAACGCAAGGGCCCGCCAGTCGCGTGTCGGCGGTCCCTTCGCGATCGAGTTTACCTCCGGCTACGTCCTTTGGGCGGCCGTCGTAAGCTCGGTACTCGCCCGCATGGTGGCCTCCGGGTTTCGCCTCGAAAGGACCGTGTCCCTGTCGTTCCGTGACTTCGCGGAGGACGTGGGGACGTCCGGGGTGCAAACCTGTGTCGACGTGACGATCAACGAGATCGGTCCGGACATCGAGGGCAGCTGGCTCTTTTTCTTCGAGTCACTCTATCTGCCGGTCTTGTTTCACGAGCTGGCCCATATCGTGCGAAGGCATCTCGGCCTGCTCAGACAGCGACAGGGCGGGGCGGGCCTGTGCATGGTGGACGAGTTGATGAGCCAGGATGTGGGCAACACACCTCCCGGCTTTCCGCTACGCGATGTCGAGATCGATGCGGACGTCTACTGCTCGGGTCTGTCCGGCGAGTTCGCCTTCGCGCGATCCGCGACCCTGCCGCGCTGGCAGTATATGACAGGCAAAGAGAACCTTTATGCCGAATTCGTCGGATACGCACTCTTTGTGGTCGGCCAGGAACGCATGGCACGCGACAGGATCGGAACCCGCGACACCTACCCGTCGCCAAATCTGCGGTTGCTCCTGCACTCTGTCGCCCACAGGGCGCGTTGGAATGTGGAACATCCCGAAAGTGACTATTTCGCGGAGATCTTTGAGCCCGCCATGGAATTATTGGCACCGCTCGAACCGGCGTTCCCCGAGCTCGATCTCCTCCGGGACACGATTTCCAGGGAGGGGGAGGCCGACCTCAGGAAAGAGATCGCCGCCTATTTCGATCAGGACCCCGAAACGGAGGACGGGCTTTTTGCACCCTTCGCGTTCGACGCGCGATGGAGCGACCCCATCCCGAAATTCTTTGGGATTTCGTGATCGAATGGAAGAGGTCTCGCGTGCGTTTTGGAAGGTAGATCCCATCGTCAGGACTATGGGCGGATATCTCGACGTCAAGGGGCTTACACCGGTCGAGACGACATTGGTGCACTGGACCATACATGTCTTCGAGATCAACATAGGCCTCCTGGACGCGCGCGATCCGGACCTCGACATCAAGGGGATCGACCTCGTCATCTCGGCTGGCGATGCGCCGAACGCGGCCGCGCGCCAATCGGGCGATCGCCGTGCAGTCATCATAAGCCTCGGCCTGCTTCGAAAACTGTGGCGGTTCCTTACGGCCGCAGCCCATCATCCGGACGTGCTTTCGCGCGCGCACCCCCTGAAGGATCCGGGCAAATCTTGGAAAGAGGCGCTCGACGGCCCGCTCATCGCCTTCGATGACTGGTCGATGGAGGCGGAGCGTGCGGAGTACTTCGTCGACATTCTGATGCAGATGTTCGACTACGTGATTTCGCACGAACTCGCGCACCTCCTGCGGCGGCATATCGATCTCCTCTTTCCGGACGCAACACCCGGCTTCGTCGACGAAGCGGCAACATATCTGGACCAAGTCCCCGGCCAATCGTCAGACATGCGGCCGGAAACGCTACAGGATATCGAGTTTGACGCGGATGCGAACGGGCTGAACCAAATGCTCCTGAGCATGGATGAGAAACATCCGTTTCGGACGGGCTGGGCCGCGGAGGATGGGCTCGAATACGGCTTCCAGCTGGCGTTCGCCCATATCCTTGTCATGCGGGCGCTCGACACAAGGGAGGGTCCGGTGGATCGACCGGGGACGGAACATCCCTCCCCACTCTTTCGGGCGATGAACTTCACCAACCTGGTGTTCAGATCCCTTCACGACCTGGTGCCGTGTGACTTTGAAGAGTCGGTGCGCGTCCACGACACCGCCTGGTTCGAGGCGAGTGAGATCTCCAAAGACATCGGTTTCGGCGACGGAAGATGGTTCGGGGAAGGCCCGTCGGACGCGGATCATGAGAAGTTCCTCATCAGCGAAGCGCGATATTTCGAGGCCACGCGCCGGATCGATCGCATCCTCGACGGTGATGACAATGGGTGAGCAAGACCTCGAAACCCTGACCATGATCCGCGTCGCCGGAGAGTTCGTCATCTACGTGCTCTTCCCCGGGATCGACGAGACAGCCTTCGCCGAACGGATAGACTGGCGGCATCGCGACAGTGTGGGCCTTGACGCGATCATTTCGCCCTGGCGCAAGGATCGCTATCGCATCGCGATCGGAACCGCTGTACCCGATCTCATCCTGTCTCGCCTCCAAGCCGTCAACGTCGAAGGAGAGACCGCAGCTCGGGCCGAACGGTTGGGCGGGATCGAACCCGCAATGACGCTGGCATGGTTTGCCGGTGTCGCCTTCTTTGCCACCCACGAAGCCTGCCACGCCGCAGCAGGCCATGTCGCCTATCAGAAGGCGCTGAATCCGGAAACAAACACGGGTGACTTGCCGCGACCTCTGGATCTGGCGACATTCCGGCTCCTGTCAGAGCTTGAAGCCGATGGAGCCGCCGCGGCCAGCCTCCTGTCGGCGGATTATGAGCTAATGCGCACGATCGAGGGGCTCTCATCCGACGGTGACGACAGAGCCGACAGCGCCATGATGTTCATCGTCATCGGCGTCTTCGCGACCCTGGAACTTCTCGCCTCGGAAGGGCCCGTCGAGGATGGGTATCCAACGCCCGAGACGCGCTACCTGAACGTGGTCGCGGCCGTGTTCCGTCACGTGGCACCGAACCTGCTCCAGCTGAAGTCGGGCGACTATGTTCGCCGCGAGGCGAGCGACGAAGAGGTGCAAAACGTCGCGAACAGGTTTCGCCACTCGGTCCTTCCGGCGCTCGCCGCCCTGAACCACTTCGATGTGACCACGCCCTTCGGGGAAGACATTGCGGCGCTACTCGGCGGGGCGGTCCCCAACAAAAGTGAGGCAGGGCGAGACCTTGCGCGCTATAGTCGCGACCGTGCCCGATTCATGCGGGCATTGAGTAGATTTCGAGAGACACGGATGTGGGACGATTTCAATGACTGACGTTGTGGTGGTGATGCGCCTTGCTGGCGATGACGCGGACGCGTCCAAACAGGATATCCTCGCGCTGTTGGAAGGCGTGGCCGGTGCGGACGTTACCGACAGCTCGGTCGACGCGGCCCTAGGCATGACCGCAAAAGAGCTTGTGCTAACCGTGACGATCAGTTTCGCGACGTCGGTCTCGGCGAATTTCGCAACCAAGGCGATCGAGGACGCGTTGCAAGGACCGCTACCCGACCAGGTGACGGTCGAAGAGATCTTTTGTGAGACGCCCTCCGAGAACGATGGCACGGTGGAAGAGAGCCCGGAGTGATGCTTTGCCAGCGGGGCTATCGGACCGACGAGTTTCGCCATCATCCTGCGACGGACAGGCCGTTGACCTCGAACTGATCGACCACAAAGAAAAACGGGAGCCGCGTTTCCGCAGCTCCCGTAGGCTAGGTAGGCCGGGCCGGTCTAGGCCGACCTCGCTTATCGATCGGGACCAGGTCCTGTCACATCAGGACACCAGAGACAGTCCCGCACCGGCGTCCCGCTCGCGCGCACCGCTCTCGACGAAGGGAATGATCGAGAAGGTCTGGCCGCCGCGCTGCTCCTCGTTCTGCACGGCGTTTACCCGCAGATCGCCATCGGGCGTGTTGATGAGAAGTGAGACGTAGTCGTTGCCGGTCCGGTTGCTTTTCGCCATCCAGGCCGAACCCACACGGATCGGGTGGCCCTTGGGCGAGCTAACCTCGATCCGGTAGTCGGGATGGGTTTCTTCGGCCTTGAACGCGTTCTCGATCAACATGAAGTCGAGGTCGAACATCATGTTCGCGATGTAGCCGGCGAAGGCGTTGTCTGCATCCATCGCGGTCAACTCGCCCGAGATCGAGCCTGACTTCATGGCACCGTTCGAGACGAGCGGGATGATCTCGAACTCACCGGTCATTGCTTCGCGTGCTTCCTTGGTCTGCACGGCGTTGACTCGAAAGGGCCCGAGGCCGACATCGATCTGCATCGAGATGTAAGGATTGCCGGTGGTATTGCCGGTCTCGTTCCAGGCCGTGCCGATACGCACCTTCCGGCCGGACTTGTTCACCGCGGTCACGTCATAATCTGGGCTACGCTCGGACATCTTCGTGCGGGTCTCGAGCTGGATCGCGATGTCGAACCGGGTCGAATGGATCATGCCGAAATAGGCAGTGGCTGCGCTCTCGGCGTTTTTGGTCAGGGTTCCTGCGAACATGGGTCTTCTCCTTGGGTTTGCCGGTGCCCGGTTTCCTGCCAGAGCACGCGGGATTGCTTTTCGACCCCTCATGGGATCGCAAAACCACAAAGCCCTCTCTCCTTTCTCTCCTGCCCGTCAGCCCAGCCCGGCGGTAGACGAGGTGTCCGACGTCGCCCCGCGCACCACCCTCCCCTGCGCTGTCGCGCCATCATGGCCCGGCTCCGATATGAAGAAGTCTGCCTCGGCTCCGTTCAGCCGTCGGCCGCTCCGGTCGGTCAACCCGATCGTGCTGCCGTTCCGCACAAAGGTGATGAGGTATTGGCCGAGGCCATCCCGATGCACCCGGTAGCCCTCGTTCGCCCAGTGGGCGGATTTGCCGGCATCCACGGCGGCCTTGATCTCCGCGACGTTCATCTGGTTCTCCATTTCAGTGTTGGCATTGGAAAAAGAGAGGCCCGATCCGTGGATCGGGCCTCTGTGCAACCGCGATTGACCTACCAGTCGAAGACGTCGAGATAGGGGGCGGGCGGGACGTCCCGATCGAACA
The DNA here is from genome assembly GCA_039028055.1 of Pseudomonadota bacterium. Classification (GTDB taxonomy): domain Bacteria; phylum Pseudomonadota; class Alphaproteobacteria; order Caulobacterales; family Hyphomonadaceae; genus CALLCD01. The sequence goes on from JBCCIW010000001.1 coordinate 38,815, forward strand.
GGACGTAGTCGCAGCCTGCATCCATCGCCAACGACATGACCGTCTTGAAGGCGTCACAGTCGACGCCTTCCGGCAGATCGGCGAGGGTTTCAGGGATGGAGAACAGCCAGCCATACTCATTCTGCATGCTTGGCGGTTTGGCAAAGAGCCCGTTCTCGATAGCCTGGACGGTTTGTTCAGGCAGATGCGCGGTGCTGCAATCGTAGAATCTGCGGACGTTGCGCATCATGATCCCCTCGCCTCCATCCAGTCCTTGAGGCCGAGGATCGTCTTGCCTTCAGCCACCTCGGCCAGCCATTCCGTGCGCGGATCGCCAACGGGCTCACGTGCCAGCAGGTCGATATGCCCATTGGCCATCCAGGCCTCGGGCTGAATCCGCCCGAGCCAGTCGGCGAGGCTCGGGATGCGGCCCTGACAGTCTTCGCGGACATGCTGCTCGCCGATCCAGCGGATGGGAATCTCGCGCCCCGCCTCGTTGGTGAGCGAAAGCCCGAAGACACGTTCGGCCTCGAAGATACCTTGCGTGTGATGGCGCAGAGCACGGTGGGTGAAGATGGCGAGATGCTCCTTTGAGGCATCGAACCAGTCGTGAACGGCCTGATAGTCGGATGGCGTTCCGCCATACTTCCGGGCGGAACTTTCGGCATGATGGAGGGGATGGGCCATATCACAGGCCCTCATCGAAACTGTGGGAGCATTCAACGTAGCGGTCGGCATGATCGAGGGTGATGCTGTCGGCGATGACATCCCAGGTCAGCGTGCCGTAGCCGCCCTCGTTGTTCTCGAAGCCGGGATGCTGGTGATAGGCGACGGACCAGGCGAAGTCGCCGAGCTTCGTGCAGAGTTCGTCAGGGAGCGCAATGCCGACCGGTAGCACCGTCACGTCCTCGATATTGCCGGAATCGCCGTAGCCCTCGTATTCGGCGGTGACCTCGGTGATGCCGCGGCCTCGCAATTGCGGGAGCAGCTCGTTTCGGGTGGCCTTGTTGGTGGCTTCGCGCTCGGCCTGCCATCTTGCCATCGTCTTGGCGAAGGTGGTCTCGGAGTTGGTCATGGGTCTCGTCCTCTTGTCTGGGATTGGGGAAGGTGCCGAGGGGTCCAGAGACCCGCCACGGCGGCGGAACGCGAGGGGGCAAAGCACCCTTCCACGTTCCCCCGACCGAAAGCCCGCTTTCCCTTTCAGGCGGCGCGCTCCGCCGCCGTTTGGGACCCTTCCCCCACGATCCGAGCGAGGATGGCGGCGGTATCGACGCCCTCCCCGTGGGGCAGGAAGACCCGAAGCTGGAAGGCGATGATCTCGGTGAAACACCCGACCGCCTTCAGACCCTCGATGGCACCCTTATCGGCCCCGTCGATCTCGAGGCGGGCCGCGCCCGCGACGCGGCGGCGGGTGAGCGTGAGACCCCGGCCCAGATCGACCGGCGCGGTGGATCCGAGCGCGGCCGTCAGCATGTCCTGCGGGGTTTTCGGTGTGCCGACCATGAACCGCGCACGCAAGGCCGCGGCGCCGTCCTCGCTGACGGTGCGACCAATCATGCTCCCCTGCCCCTCTGGCGTGACCCGGTAGATGCGCTCGTTGCCCGAGGGGATGTCCTTCCAGATCGGCAGCAGCAGCCCGGTCAGCAGGTAAAGCTTCGTCGTCGTCACCTTCGGCAGGCTGTTGGCCTCTTCATCCCAGAGGCGGCGGAACTCTGAGGGTTTGATCTCCTCCCAGGCGGTGGCCTGGAACTTCCCTTCCTCGACATAGGTGGACCCGCTCGGCCGGATCACCTTGCGCATGAGCGTGACGATCTCTTCGTCATACATCTGCATCGGACGCGAGGAGATCAGCGCCGCACGTCCCGAGGCGCTGTTGATCATGGTCATCTTGTCGGGATTCCGGTCCAAAGCCCCTTCTGCGGAGAGGACATGCACGGGGTCCGTCACTTCGAGCCCGATGATCCGTGTCACCGCCCCGGAGCGCGGACAGGTCCAGAGGTCTTCCGCCGAGACCTGTTCGATCCTCTCGCCACGCAACGTCTCGACGCCGAGATCGAGCGTGCCAGCGGCCCGCGCCCGCTCGGTCTGATCGGCAATCCGGCTCATGAACTCGGCAAAAAGCGCATTCTGCATGTAGATCGGCAGGGCTAGGACACGGTTTAGGAAGCGTTGGATTGGTGGAAGCTCTTCGAGCAGCACGCCGTCCTGGTCGATCAGCCGCAAGGCGGTCCAATCCGTGAACTGCTCATAGCTCATGGCCCCGGCACGCCCGGCGGCCAGGTCGGCGTAATAGCCTCGCAGCGCACCCCTTGCGATCGGGCTCTCGAGATTGTCTTCCTCGCGGAACATGCCCTGGGAGCCGGTCTCGCGCTGGCCCTTGGTGAGCGCGCCCAACTGATCGAGGCGCCGAGCGATCGTGGAGGTGAAGCGCTTCTCGCCATGTACATCCGAGGTGCAGACCCGGAAGAACGGCGCTGACACCTGAGCCGAGCGATGGGTGCGCCCAAGCCCCTGGATCGCCGCATCGGCGCGCCAACCGGGTTCGAGCAGATAGTGCCGCCGCCGCTTCTGGTTCTTCGCCGTCTTTGCGGCATGGTAGGACCGGCCCGTCCCGCCGGCATCCGAGAAGATCAGAATATCCTTCTCGCCATCCATGAAGGCGCGGGTTTCCGAGGAATTGCTGCTCGCGGACCGCTTCTCGATGAAGAGGGCACCGTCGCTGGATTTCAGGGGCCGGATGGACCGCCCCGTCACCTCGGCCACGGCCTCGTCGCCGAAGGCCCAGAGGATCTGATCGAGTGCCGAGGGGATCGGCGCAAGCGCCATCAGCTCCATCATTGCCGCATCGCGCAAGGCCTCGGCCTCGCGCGAGACGACCAGGGCGCCATTCGCATCCCGGAGCGGCTCGGCCACCATGTTTCCGTCGATCTCGACCAGCTTCTGGGCATGGATCGGGAAGGCCTGTTCGAGGTAACTTAGAACGTAGTCGCGCGGCGTGAGCGCTCCCTCGACCAGCTCGTCTTCGGGGTCCATCGCTTCAAGCCGGCGTTTCAACAGGCTCTCTCCAGTTGAGACCACCTGGATGACGCAGGCAAATCCCTCGGCCAAATCACTTTCAATGGCACGGATGACGGTCGGGGCTTTCATGCCCATCAGAAGGTGGTTGAAGAAACGCTGTTTGGTGCTTTCGAAACGGGACTTGGCCGAGGCCTTGGCGGCGGAGGCGTTGGTCTGGCCGGAGGCATCGTTGACACCGGTCGCGGTCAGTGCCGCTTCGAGATTGTGATGGATCGTCCGGAAGGCCCCGGCATAGGCGTCGTAGATCTCGATCTGGGCGGGTGTGAGAGCATGTTCGAGCACGTCGTATTCCACGCCGTCGAAGCTGAGTGCTCGCGCGGTGTAGAAGCCGAGCGTTTTGAGGTCGCGCGCCACGACTTCCATCGCGGCAACGCCTCCGGCCTCCATCGCCGAGACGAAACTCTCCCGGCTCGGGAAGGGATATTCGGGCCCCTGCCCCCAGAGCCCGAGGCGTGAAGCATAGGCCAGATTCTGCACGCTGGTGGCGCCGGTTGCAGAGACATAGAAGACGCGGGCACGTGGCGCGGCCAGCTGCAGGCGCAGTCCAGCCATGCCCTGCTGGGAGGGCTTGACGCCCCTGCCCGCGTCGGACCCCGCGGCGTTCTGCATTGCGTGGGCCTCATCAAAAGCCAGCACTCCGTCGAACCCCTCGCCCATCCAGCCCAGAACCTGGCTCAACCGGGTCGTGCCGCATTTGCCTGCGGACCGGAGTGTCGCGTAGGTCACAAAAAGGATGCCATCGCCCATGGAGATGGGCTGGTCAGGCTTCCATTTGGAGAGCGGTTGGATGTCGGCGGGCGAGCCGCCGAGGTCGGTCCAGTCGCGGATTGCGTCCTCGATGAGCGTGGCGGATTTGGATATCCAGACCGCCTTGCGACGACCCGCGAGCCAGTTCACCAGGATGAGCCCGGCGCATTCGCGGCCCTTGCCGCAGCCGGTGCCGTCGCCGAGGAAATACCCTAGGAGATAGGCGCGGGCCTCCGGATCGTCGTCGGCCCGGGTCATCCGGGTCTGGTCCTCGTCGATCGTGAACCGCCCCGGCAAGTCGCGTTCGTGCGCGTCGTTCGCCATGAGGATGGTCTCGAGCTGGGCCTCGGAGAGATGACCCTCCTCAATCAGCCGGGCAGGCAGGCGCAGACCTTCGGCGGTGTCGCTCGACGGAGCGGGCGGCGCCACCGAGGCCATGGCAATGCTCTCGACCAGCGGAGTCGGATGTTCCCGCGCACCCAAGATTTCGATCCGTTGCGGACGGTAGCGGGCATAGATGTCGGAGACCGGGGTGTTTTCGCGGGGCGTGGCGAGACAGGTGAAGGCCATCGGGAAAGCGGCATGGGATTTGGGTTTGGCAGACGCCGCCTGGGCGATTGGGCGCTTACGTGCAATAGGGACACCGACCCGGCGCGAGTCAGTCCGAAACTGCGCACCGGTTTGGATCGAGGGAGCGGCAGTGCGGGTTGCGGCGATGTCATCGACAATTTCCCGCGCTTCATCCAGATCGCCGACCGTTGTGCGGACGCATTTAATCTCCTCCCGCACCTTGTCGAAGACCATGAGCTGGGTTTCCACAGTGGTGCCGAGCTTGGCATAAACATGGCCGGGGATCGTGAGCGCAAGGCGCGGTTTTGCAATGGTTGATGCCCGCGCCCAATGGGCCGCGTCCCGTTCCGGCGAAAATCCCATGGGCATGATCGCCACGAGACGTCCGCCGGGCGCCAGCCGTTTGGCAGCGCCGATCAGATGTTTCGCCGCGATGTGTTTGTCGCGCGAGCGGTCGACCGAAGAGGCGAAGGGCGGGTTCATTACGATGACGCCGGGAAGGTCGGGCACCGTCAGGAGATCATCTATATGCTCGGCGTCGAAATCGGTCACCTGCGTATCAAAGATCGCCTCGAGAAGCGCCCGTCGGAAGGGGTCGATCTCGTTCAGCATCGGTTTGCCACCCGCGCAAACTGCAAAACCAGCCAGCGCGCCGGTCCCGGCCGAAGGTTCGAGGACGGTTTCGCCGGGGCGAATGGCGGCTGCGCGTATTACCAGTGCCGCAAAGGGCAGCGGCGTCGAGAACTGTTGCAGGCGAATCTGTTGCTCGGAGCGCCGGGTCTCCGTCAGGAGCCGTGACGCGAGCAGTTTGGCTGTCGCGAGCACGTCCGAACCGCTGCCCCGCATGATCGTCGTCACCGTGGAGGCCTGCATCAGGTCATAGGCCATGCGCCACGACCACGCGCCGCCGGCATCGCTACCGCCGAAGGTCTCGCGCATGATCCGAGCAAGCGATGAGCTCTTGAGCGGTTGCTTCTCAATCTCGCTGCCGATCAGGCGAATGGCCTGCCGAAGATGAGGTTTCGATGGGAAATCGCGTGCGAGTGCCGGGCTTCGGTTGTCCATATCGTCTGTCCTTTGAGTCAGGTTGCGGGTCTGACAAGACAGAAAGCCGCCTCTGCGCTTTCAAATGCGCGGAGGCGGCTCAAAGCTGGACAGATGACGACGCTGGCGGCGGTCAGGACCCCTTCCCGGCGAAGAACTCCGCCAGGACCGGACTCGCCGCACTCTTCGCCGAGCAGAGCAGTTCCGACCCCGCAAGCGAGGCTTTCGAAAGGCGCACTAGCCCGCCGGTTTCCTCGATGCGGTAGCAGCGACGCTTTTGCCCTCCGCGCCGGTAATGGGTGGCGGTCACGATCTGGCAGGTGCTGCCATCGGTCAGCGTCACCGGCGCGGCGAGCTTGATCCTGTCGCCCTCGTCGTAGTCCGGGATCGCCGCCCAGTCGCGGCAGCGCTGACGCCAAGCATGGGCATAGCTGTCGGGATCCTTCAACTCGGAGAGCAACGCCAGAAGGCTGAGCGGCGCGCGCGACTCCGCGGGCCGGGCGCTCTCCTCCATGTCCTTGTAGCCCCAGCAACCATCATCATATCGCGTCAGGAAGACTGCTCCGAAGGTGAACGATCCGTCGGCATCGCTCACATAGGTTCTGTCCTCAACCGGCGCGCCTTTGATGTTTGTGACCTTCGCTGCTGCATACCAGGTCGACCCGACCTTGCAGGCCTTGAGCAACACCGTCTTGCGCGTATCCGTCTCGAAGGTGCAGAGCCGGGTGATTTCTGCCTTCTCGTCCGCGTAGGTTTTGACGCGGCGGTCGGTGTAAAAGACCCAGCCCACTATGCCGCCCTCCGATCATCGATTTCGATGAGCGCATCGAGCGGCACGCGGTAGGGCAGCATCTCGTCGAAATCCTCGCAATTGCCGTGGTTCTGCACGATGGCATAGGTGTCGGTGGCGTCCTTCAGGATCACCCGGAACGTCCCGCCGAGACCGGAGGGCACGTCGTAGGTGCCGCCGATCAGGTAGTCAGCGGCGCGACGCAGGAAGACGCGGATCGTGTGGCCATCGGTCGCAAGCCGGATAGTGTCGTGACCACGGTCGATAAGCATCTGCACGTCATCGAGAATGTCGGTGTAGAACTGGCCGGTCAGATCGCGGAACGTCGCCTGCCGCGCCGCCATCCAATCCGGATCGCGGAACGGGTTGATGCCCTTGGCGAAAGCATATGTGGGATCGGCGCGTTCGGTGGTGACGATCCGCGTGGTCGAACCGTCGATGCCATTGGAGCGCAGATGCACACCATTGCCGACGATCAGGATCAGGGCGGGTTTGCCCACCGGCCCGTTCCAGTTGGGAAGGAGGGTGGAGCAGCCGCGCGCATGCGCGATCTGCGCCGCGACGCTGGTCGCGGTAAAGCTGAGAAGTGCCATGGGATTTACCTGTAAGATGGAGGGAAGGGTGCGACCCGCGCCGGACATGCCGAGCGGGCCGCCTGCTCGATCAGGCCGCTTCTGCGACCTCGGTTTCGTCTTCGGGTGTCTCGGCCTCGCTGGCATCAACCGGCTCGACACCTGCCGTCTGCATCATCGGCGGACACCAGGCCGCGACCGCCGCGCGCTGCGCCTCCGTCAGCGTGGCGAAAGGCTCCGCAAAGAGCTTGTCGCAGAATTCGACGACTTGCTTCTTGGTCGAGGAGGCCAATGTCACCGCCTCTTGTGCGAGCCCCAGCTCCTCGCCGAGGATCTTCAGAAGCCAGGCCTTCTTGAAGCGGTTGAAAAGCGCCGCGTTCGGCGTCCAATGCGCCCGGATGTCCGGCATGATCTCCACCTCGAAATCATGCATCAGGCTGTCACGCTGCCGGTCCCGTGCGAAGCAGGACTGCGTGGTCGCCGCCGTGGCATAGGCCACGAGTTTGGCCTTCTCGCCCGCATCGAGCGCCCGGAAGAGCGCGAACTGGTCGGCGGGGGATTTCGCATCATCGGCCCAGGAGAGGTCGAGCGCGTCATGCGCTGCCGCCACCTGTTCGAGCGATGTGCCGTCGATCTCGTCCATCTTGGCGTGAGTGCGATATTCCTGGCGCGCATCGACCTTGAACGCCTGGGTGACCCCCATGCCGCTGGTCAGCACATCCGTAACCAGCTTGAAGAGCGTGAGATCGAGCGTCGCCTCCGGGTGCATCGCCATTGCCGCGCCGAGCGCCATCGCCCGCTCGGTCTTCAGGTCCTCGGTGAGCGAGGCGGGATAGGTGATCTGATCGCCGTCTACGGCGCCGTTGTCGCTCGGTGCACCGGTGCCTTTGCCAGAACGCTCCGCCTTCTCTTCAGGGCGCACCATCCCGACATGCAGGGAGATCTTGCCATGCGACCATGACGCGATCACGCCGGAACGGGCAAGATCCTCGGTGCTATAGGCCTCCTGGAGGTCCCGCGCCTCGGCTTCCAGCGCGTCCACGCTTTCGTAGAGTTCATTATACGCCTCATCCTCGAGCTCTTCGTTTTCCATCCCGTGTTCGAGCTTCTCAAGCTCGGCGGTGATCTCGTCCACGCGCTGCTGGCCCTTCTCGTCGGGTTCGACCGGACCGGGATAGACCCGGCCATAATCCGCCATGGCGGCATAATCGTACTGGATGACCGCATCCGCCCAGGCAAAGCCGATCTCTGCCCGCGCCTCTTCGGCGGCGGCGGCGAGTTTCTCCAGCAGGATCGTTTCGACCAGCGCGGAATCCTCGAGCACGGAATGCTCGTCCAGCAGATCGGCCGCGATTGCACCGCCACGTGCCTCGTAGTCTTTGCGCACGAAGGCACCGATATCGTCGCTGACCTGGACGCCGCGGGACTTCAGCGCGTTCCGAACGGTGTAGGCCTGAATGTAGTTGTCCTCTTTGGTCAGCGCCTCGAAGACCTCGCGTTGCACCTCCTGGCTCGGGTGATCGGCGAAGGCCTTCATCGTATCGAGCGTGATCGATTTGGCGCGGGCCGCGGCGCGGATGTCGGGATGGATGAGTCCGTAGCGCAACCGGCCTTTGACAGCGGCGACCGTGGTACCGAAGGTCCTGGCGATGGTTTCCGGCGTCTGGCCATCGACCTCCATCATCCGCGCGAAGGCCTCGAACTCGTCGATGGCATTCATCGGCGCCTGGGTGATATTCTCCGCCAGCGAGAGCGCGGTGGTCACATCACAATCGTCGGGGACCAGCCGGCAATCGATCTTCGTGCGGTTGGTGAATCCCTTGGCCGTCTTGTCCGCAGCAAGTTCCAGCAGGGCCGCGTGACGACGGCCACCGGCGAGCACCCCGAACTTGCCGTCGATCTTCTGAACGAGCAGCGGTTGCAGAAGGCCCAATACGGCGATGCTGGCCTTGAGATGCGCGATATTCTCGGAGGCGTAGGTCTCGGGGGAATTGGTCCGTACGTTCGCGGGATGGGCGACAAGATCGCCGATGGCGACGGTGGTGGGTTTGAACGACTGAGTCATGACATGTCCTTCTCGACGTGATTGAGAGGGCCGCGAGTTTCCGTGCGACCGATCCCCGGATCCGGGAACCAACAGGACAAGAGGCCCACTTTCCCTTTCGGAGGGTCAGCGGGCCTGTCGGTGATGTAAGGTTGGGGTGCGGCCTGCCCTACCAGTCGCGCGCCATCATGATGGTAAGAACGCGCATGGTGGTTTCTGGATTGTCGGGAGCCTCGGCGCCGTAGCGGAAGTCGGAACCGGCCTCGTAGAGGTCAATTTTCCAGAACACGGTCTCGCCGCGGATCGTCACCGCCCCGAAATCGTGCCAGCCCTCGGGATCGTTGTCCGGCTCGAATGTATCGAACGCACCGGTTGCCTGAATGGCCTCCGTCACGAAACCATCGCCTGCCTCGATCAAGGACTGGGTTACAACCAGCCGGCCCTGGATCGCCTGATCTGGAGCGATGCCCAGACAGGCAAACCTGCGGAAGGCATCGTTCTGGGAGGCGATGACGGTGGCATTCGGTCCGGGAAAATCTGCGGGTTCGGCATGGCTCATGGGTCTGTCCTTTCGGGATGTGTTGAAACCACCAGACCCAAAGCCAGCTTTTCCTTTCACCACGCCTTGCCAGCCCGGACAGCCCCGGACGTCATGCGGCCTGTTCCCCCTGCCCCGCCTCCGAGGCCGCGACGAGATAGTCACAGGCACGCTGCGCGTCCGCCGCATGTTTGAAGATCGCCCGCTTGTCCGAGCGGAGTACGCGGACCCAGTTGTCGAGATAGGCCGCGTTCAGCTCCAGCGTATGCGCGGAGAACCCCAGCTTCTGACCCAAAAACACCGTGCAAAGCTCGGCCACAATCTCCTCGCGGGCATAGGCCGTGTTTCCAAACCGAGCGTCGCCGTAGTTGCGGTTCAACCGATGCCGAGGTTTCGTCCAGTGACCCAGCTCGTGACCCCAGACGGCGTAGAAATTCCGCGGGTTCTCGAAGAGCTCGATCGGGGGCATGTAAATCTTGTCGAGGTTCGGGACATAACATGCTTCCCGACCAGAGAAGCTGACATTGGCACCGATTGCCTCGAAGAAGCTCTGCATATGCAGGATCGGTGCGCGTTCGGGATAAACTTCCGGTTCAGACGCAACGGGATGAAAGCGAGGGTCCAACCCCTCGATCTGATCGGCGTTAAAGACACGGTAGGATTTCATGAAGGGGATGGTTTTGGGGTCTTCGGTTTCCGCCTCCCCGCCGTGGGCGCTTTCGGCCTGTTCGCGCTCGGCCGTTCCGTAATAGACGACCACCGACGATTTCGAGCCCTTGATGACTTTCGCATCGAGCTCGTTCGCCTGCCTCAACGTCATCCAGTAAGGCGAGGAATATCCTGCCATCATGGTGCGCATGGTCAGCAAGAAGTTGTTGACGCCCTGGTAGGGTTCGCCGTTCTGGCGGAGCGGCACGGAACTGCCGCCGACCGTCCATGGCTTGCGCCAGGGCAGCACGCCCCGGTCGATGATCTTAATGAGTTCGTTGGTGATCGATGCCGCGGCGTCGAACTTTGGTTTGCTGGATTTGGCCATGATGATCTCCGATGTCTGGTAAGTATGCAGACCCGGAGGTACCGTCAGGGAAACACCCTTGGAGGGGACGGCAGGGTCCGTCCAGAACCCTGCCAGACCCCCACCCCGTGTCTCTGGATCCGGCAAAACCCAAAGCTTGCTTTTACTTTTTTCATATCGCTGACACGAAATGTCTTTCGGCATCCGTCCAGCGGAAGCCCAAAAATCTCGACCAGCTGACCCTAAGACCCTTGAGCAAGACACCGAATTCGCTCATTCAGTGATCCCCATGTGCCTCGGTAGCTCAGCGGTTAGAGCTGACCGCTCATAACGGTTAGGTCGCAGGTTCGAATCCTGCCCGAGGCACCACGCGGACATGGTGGAATGGTAGACACCGGAGACTTAAAATCTCCTGCTCATCGAGCGTGCGGGTTCGAGTCCCGCTGTCCGCACCACTTTATAGGCCTAACGCCTTCAGCGACTGGAAGCCGGTTTTGTTCCAGGTTTGTCTTCACACCTACACAAAGATTGGTCTCGCGGTTCTACAGCGCCTTACCCGCTCATAAAGACCGGCAGGTAGGCGATTTGCAAAAATGGTCATGACCGACTAGGGGCAACTATCGAGACCATTCTAGAAACAGCATTAGCTCTGCTGCACTTCTCGCACTAGATCGGGCATGTGCTCGGCAATCAAAGCGTATGTCAACTGTTCGCCACGCTTGCTGAGTTTCTCGATCCACTCGTCTGGCATCGCAGAGAAATCGGTAGGATATCCATGTGCGTCTTCTCGTGATACAAGATCCGATGGCGGAAAGGCGAGGCGGGAGTCATCCTGCCCAAGGAAGGGCATGGCAAACCCCTTGATCTGTCCAGAGGACTTTAAATCGAACAGACGCTTCACTGCCGCGTTCTGAGCTCTATCAAAGATGCAAGTGAACGTGCTTGTAAGCCGCGCCATGAAAAATTGGCTGGGCGGATCAAATCGCAAACCGTAACCCGCGCGGCAGCAGATGATCGTGTCCACGCCAGAAACGTTCAGGCTTATCGAAGAGTCCCGATCAGGCCAAAGCGGCGCAAGGCCCAAATTGTCGTATGCCCCGCCGTCGGTTAGGGTGACATGCTCCTCGCGCCGCGATCCGTCGGGTTTGTTGAAAGCGAGACGTTCATCAAGCGCCGGCAGAAACAGCGGATATGCCGCGGAAGCCATGACTGCGTGCGCAAGAGTCGTCTGTGAACCGGCAAGTTCCCCAAGACGCCATGATCCGGACTTCTCTCGCGAAAAATAGAACGCCGAACCTGTGCGCAAATCCGCAGCATTGATAATCAGAAGTGGGCGCGTCGCGGGCAATTCTCGCAACTTCAGTCCGTGAAAGACATTTTCGTCCAAAACCCTACGTAGGATCGTCGTCCTGCTCGCGAAACGCGGCAGCGGTGCGCGCAACTTGTCGAAGCTCCAGCGTTTACGCGCTGTCGGTGGCAGCAGCACCGAGAGGAGGCGCGGTCCGGTCGCGATCGCCAAGATTGCGAGGTTGATCACCCCAAGAAGGGTAGCACAATATATCGCACGCAGGCCTTCGGTGGTCGTGAACACCTTGCGCAAGGCCGGGCGCACCAAGCCAGAGGAAAGCAACGAACGCACCTTCGCCTCGAAGACTTGAAACGGTTCGTCATTAGCCGCATAAAGTGCGCCAATGACGCTTCCCCCCGATACGGTGGAGATGACCCGTACTTCGTCAAGAATTCCGAGATCATGCAAGGCGCGAAGACAGCCTAGGTGGAAGGCGATGGCACGGGATCCACCGCCTGAGAGCGAGAGGCCGATGACGGGCTTACTCATCGAACCGACCTTTCGGCTAGCGGAGTAGAGACTTCACTATGGCGCATGAACACGACAGCGAGTTCAGCCTCCCCGGCAATCAACATCAGCCCAGGCAAGGTATCCATGTCAAATATGGTGGCGAGCCAATTGATCTGGGACAGGTCGGTAACGCTCGGCATCACCCCGACCAGTGGCGGATGTGAATGCCACTCACCGACGTAGCGCAGCTGTCCCTGTGTCTCCGCCATAGATCGGTCGATCATCTGTTGGACGCCATCGGTGCCGCGAACGAAGCCGGTTGGCGATCCGATGCTGTCAGCAGGCGCTTTGGCGGCATCGGCAAGGTGTATTTTCCGAGCAGGAATGTCGACGACCCCGAGCAGGATACCTCCCGTCTCGTTCGGCAGGCATTCATCGCGCATGGCCGCGATGCGCGAGCGGAGACCGGCGTCGAGTGAGACCTGCCAGCCATCGACATCGAAACGACGCACATCCTCCGCAGGATAGGAGAAGCTCCTGACTTGGCCCTCCGTACCAAGCGACCAGATCCGGATGATCCCTTCATCAGTGTCGGCGGCCCGTCCCAAACCTTCCGCAACCAGCCCACTTAGGGCCATGACACGCGACTCCGGGATCAGGTTTGTGATGGCACGGCAGGCTCCGGTATAGGCGAATGTCCGCACCGGGGTTTCCAAATGACCCGAGAGAGCTTCCTCCCGGACGACATGCCTCAGATACTGCGCTTCCAGATCGCGTAGCGTGACGCTGCGATCTATCGGTTCGGCCAGCAGAACGGCGGCATCCCCCGCCGGGCTAAAAAAGATGCTGAACCGCCGAGCCTTGGAATTATGGTCGGAGAGGAATCGCTCCGCCAGCAAAGAAGCGGATGCATCCACGATAATGTCGGCGCCGTCGAGCGCAGCATTAACGTCGTCATTTTGCTGCCCTTCAACCCCAACCTGGGCGGTTATCGCTGTAGCCACAGAGTCTTCATCGTCAAGAATGCTCGCCAACGCCCCGGCGAGCAATTCAGATTTGCGCCTGGTGACGTCGCCGCCGAAGCCGACATGGCGAGCAAGGTTGTGTGGAAGCAGGACGTCATCGTCTATCACAGTCCAGCTAAAACGCCCCTCCCGGGTAAGACAAGGGGCGACATGGGCACCGATCGCGCCCCCTCCGACGATCACGGCCTTGCGTGCATCCGGGATGGCGCGGCCCGCAAGCCGGGTCGCAAGGTCTCGGTCAAAGGTTGCGTGGACTTCGACCGGCAGCACGGCCATCGCTATCAGCGCAGCTTCATCCACAGCTCCGGCGGTCAAAGCGGTAACGAAGCCGGCGGCTCCGCCCTGATCCTTGCTTTCGACCTTGTGAGCAATTCCGAGCGCGACCGCGATGTCACCAACCTTCTCAGCAGTGACGAAGGCCCGAAAATCTGTGCCATGTTGTGTTCCGTCTGGTGAGGTAATCGGCATCTCGACGACCACTGCCAGGCAGGAATTGATCCGCGCCGCATTGGTGCGCGCGTCGTTCAACCATTCGGCGAGGCGCGTTCGCAGGTCGGCAAATAGATCGATCCCACGTGCTGTGAGCAAGTCGGCAAGGCTGTCAAGATTACCTGGCGCGAACGAAAGCCGCACCATCTGCGCCGGAGGCACTCGGTACGCTGCCACCGTCAACGGCAAAGCCAGTGCGCGCCCCTGCAGCTGGGAAAGCGGAATCACGCGCATTAGCGTGCCCGTGTCGTCAGGAACAGCGACGAGATCCTGTGTGTTGACGTTATCGATCAACGCACGGGACATGATGATGTTGTAGCCGGTCCCGAACATGAGCGGGTCGACCGGCTGCCGGGCGTCATGTAATGCGCCCTCGGCAGCTCGCCGAAACCAGGCAAGGATACGCTGGACAAGCTCGGCCGGTGTCCATGTGAGGCGCGCTTCCGCCCAACTTCGGTCATCGATACAGATCGCGCGGGGTGATCCTTCGGCAGTAAGGTTTTGGTGGGCAGTGTCGGGAAAATCGCTCCGCAACACGTAGACGAATGGCATCGAATCGCCGCCAGCGAAGCGAACTCCAATTCGTTCTGTGCGCCGGATTGGCACGACGCTCTGCTGCGGCCTGCCGGTCCTGAAGGTGAGTTCTACAAGCTCACCGGCCCCTCCCCTGCGTAGTGCGACGACGGCAGCGAGTTCGGCGGCATGCCGGTCGACAAACCGTGCAAACGATGCCGCTGCCGAAGAGGTGAGGTCATCGACCTCGATCACTTCGTCGAAGGATGCCTTGAGCCAGGCTTCGACGTCCATTAACCAGCCCTGGGCGACGCCGCCGCGGCGGTTCCAGCAACCATCGGCGCAGCAAGCGCAAGGGCGAAACCAAATGCCGTGATCTTGTATGCGAAGGGCTTGGGGTCACTCTTCGACGGGTACTCCATCGTCACGATGAATTCGCCGTCGTGCGCCACAGTGATCCGACGGTGATAGTTTGCAGCCTGCCGGTGCGGGGGCTGGACGTCCTCGTCGGCCTTCGACCCTTTGACGGGGATCGGCCAGGACGGAGAGATGATGTCGCTGCCGGGTTGGCGCTGATCCTCGAACAGCCACTTGACGTCGGGGTCAGGGACGGTCTCGTTCGTGCCACGCTCCGGCCCCAACGACTTGTAGGAGCAATGGTGCGGCAGCTTCATCAGATCCCAAGCGAGCCTGTCCTCATTGCCGTGCTTCCGGCTAACCTGGACGATCGCAGCCAGCGTCTCGTAATTGACGTCTGAGGCGAGAAGCAGCCTCGTCTTCTGGCCGCCCTCGACAAAGGTGGCCTGCATGACGATCGAATCCTCGTTGCGATCGACGACAGTGTTTTCATCCTGTCGCCAGCCGAACGGGCAGTGCACAAAAAACTCTACCTTCTCTGGTCCAGTCAGTGCGTACCCAGGCACGAGTTTGCCAGCATCCACAATCAGGTGCTTACGGCTTTCGAAGTCGATCCCTTCCACCTCCATCCAGGCCTTCAGCCTTTCGGGACGAGAGAACACTCGAATGCCCTTGCCCTGACGCAAGCGGTACCGCGCCTCCGCGCGGACCAACCGTGCATCATCCTTCAAATTCTCTTCAAGGATTGCCGCTGCAGGGACCCAAAGCTCCCTGATCTTCACGCGCCCCTTGCCTTGGTAGAGCGCAGCATGATCGAGCCAGAAGAAGTCACCGAACCCCTTACAGTGATCGGTATCAGTGTGCGTGATGCAAACCGCATCGAAGTAGTCGCGGCCTGCCTTATGCAAATCGCGGCGAAGTGTCGCCGGCAAGTCGCAACGCTGGTCATCTTCATCGTCGTCACAACGCATTGCGGCGAAGTCGATCAGGACCTTGCGCCCATCGGCAAGGTCGAGGCGGGCGGTGTCGGCATTGCCGAGCGGAAAGAAGTTCACCATAGCCTGCATTTTACTGTCCTCATATTTTTGCCCGAGCAGATTGGGCAGTTCTTTGACCTCCAGCCCCGCGCTGGAGCCTAGCCTTTCGGCGGATAGGGATCGTTCCCATAAGAATTGGCATCGCGGATCTGACCATTGGGGCGATGGATGACGACCTCGCCTCGCTCTCGGATCGCCGTGGTGCGTGCGGCTGCGGTCGCCTCTGCCTGAGTTGCATGCGTGGATCCGACCCGGGTAGCGCCCTCACGGCGTGCAGCCCAACCATCCCCGTGGGGGACGACATGAATACGCTTTGACATCGAATTCTCCTTATTTTCCTGACTCGCCTCGATTCGAAACTGTTGACCCCGGCCCTGCGGCATGATTCAAGTGTTTCACAGACTGGTATAGGCCAGAAGCCTCGCCAAGTAAACAGTCTTCGCACCACTGATACCAGTCTGCGAAACACTAAGGAGGGCACATGAATATCAACGAACTCGCCCCACTAGTCTTAAGGCGACGGGGAAACATGGGGGTTAGGGCTGCCGCGAAGGAGATCGGGATCAGTCCGACCACACTCACGAGGATCGAGAAAGGGCATGTCCCGGACGTGGGCACACTCAACAAACTCAGCGAATGGTTGGGGGAGGAGCCTTCGAAGTTCACCGGCGTTGGAGACCTTCAAATCGCATTCAAGAACAGGAAAGCCGTCCCGCAAGCGACCGCTCTCGCACTGGCAGAACTCATCACCCAGGCCTCGCGACAATTCGAACAAGACGTCGAGGCTCGAGGACACTAAGTGGCATTCAGACGAGGGTTCAAATCTCAATGTGAGCGGCGATCGGTCGAGTTTCGAAAACAGTTCGGTCTGTCCGATCACGATGCGCTGTCTGCCGACCGTTTGGCGGAGGAGCTTCGAGTCACCGTTTGGTCCACCGATGACGTCAATGGAATATCGGAAAGCGCCAGGTCGGTTCTGAGCGACGAGACAGATCAATCGTGGTCCGCCCTGACGATTAGATTGGGCGCGGCCCATCTTGTCGTCCATAAACCGGTCTCCTCAAAAGGTCGCCGCAACAACGTGGTGATGCACGAGCTGGCGCACATCATCCTGGGTCACGAACTTGCAAAAGCCTGCATCCTGGAGGACGGCTCTCTTGTTCCGGGTAATTTCGATCAAGACCAAGAAGACGAAGCCGACTGGTTGGCCGGAGCCTTGCTGCTGCCCCGGCCCGCCCTTCTGTCTATTCGTCGTCGGCGCCTGTCGGATCGTGACGCTTGCGAGGAACATCTCGTCAGTCCGGAAATGCTGAAGTGGCGTTTTCGGATGACGGGTGTGGATTACCAGCTGTCGCGCCGCCGCACGTAGCACCGAGGCAGCGTTCCTTGCAAGTCGGGTGGTGGACACGTGCACCCATAGACAAGTGAATGACCGCGCTAGAAGACAAAGGAGAACCCATATCCAAAGTCGAGGACGAATGAAGATTGGTATATTGGCATGGGGTTCTCTCCAGTGGGACCCACGAACTCTTCAGATCAGTGGCGATTTCTTGTCTGGCGGACCGAACTTGCCGATAGAATTTTCCCGCATCTCGGGCAGAACTGGACCGATACAGCGACTGACCCTGGTCATTGACGAATTACATGGCACAGTATGTTCGACTGTCGTCGCCACGAGCAGCTTCAACGACCTCAGTCAGGCCAGAGAAGATTTACGCGGGCGCGAAGGGATGCATCACGTAAACGGTGTCGGGTTCATCGACCGGCAGACTGGCGATGTAAGCTTGCGAGCGATGGAAAGGCATCCAGGAGCCGTGGAGAGGATTCGCGGTTGGCTGGATGGAACCGATTTTGACGCGGTAATATGGACAGCACTTGCAAGCAATTTCGAGGAAGTTCGAAGGGAAAAATATTCGATAGAGGCTGCGCTAAGTTTCTTGGAATCGCTCTCTGCAGAAGGCCAGGGAATCGCACTTGAGTACATTCGCCGGGCACCAACGCAGACCCAAACGCCTCTGCGAAATGCTGTCAATCAACGTTGGGCTACATCAGGCTAGCACTCTTAGCGGTTGGTATTGGTTCTCAGCGTTCAGGCCTTCACGCGAGTAAGGCGGAAAGATTCTGCCTTACGGACCGTGCGATCTCGGCTTGCGACTTAGACAGCGCTTTTCCTAAAGCGCTCAAAGTTGGCCCAACGTCGCCGGGAGGGATTGGTAATCCATCTCTCTCTACGAACGGCCCATCAGTCTCCGTCAGTAATCGCGATTGCGGGATCTCACGGAGAAGACTCGTCGCCCTTGGCGACAAGAGCATGCGTTCGTTGATCGAGAAGTAACAACCTAGGTCGACTGCACGCCTCGCTTCACTCGCACTACCTGTGAACCAATGCAAAACCACCCGACCTCGATCTGGCGACAATAGGGCCTCGACCATGTCTAGAACATGTTTGGCCGAGCGCACACTATGTACGCTCAAAACCTTGCCTCCCGCACTGTCACATAGCCGCAAGACGCGTTCAAATACCTCCTTCTGCCGCTCAAAAGATCGGTAAAAACGAGGGCTGGCGTCTAGGCCGACTTCGCCAATGTATCGGGATTGTGGCAAGAGGTCTTCGAAGATTGAAACTTCGGACGCGCGTTCGGCAACGAGTTGAGGGTGTAATCCGAGGGCCGGACGAACGAAGGAACTCTTTCTGGCGAGCTCCAAATTCCGCGGGAAGGCGCGTGGCGTCGTTGTGACAGCTAGAGTTGCCACCTCTGAATCATCACACATTCTGATCGCTTCCTCGAGATCGGGATAGAGATCCAGATGAGCGTGAAAATCTACAAGCCGCGGCCTCAAGACTATTCCCCTGGCTTCACTGTGACGTCATCTAAGATTGCTGCGACCTCGAGAACTCCTCGCCTGAAGACGTCAGCGTAGGCAGGAATCTCCGCTGGTGCGTCTATTAAAGGACCAGGCTTATGAACCAGAATTTCGGCGAGACGGGGGTTCTTCCGAAGCCTTTCGACCATAAGCTTGAATGACCTGATATGTTCCCCCTCGGCACGGTCGCTCCGAAGTGTCTGCGCAGATAGGTCTTGGACCGTATAGAGGGTCGGATCTTTGGCACCAAGGCCCGCATCGAGAGACGCTCGACGGATCAGGCAGGGCACACAATAGCCGCAATGACGGGGTGACAAACCTCTATACCGAGCCTTGGCCGGAGAAGAGCAGGACATAGACGACTCGACCAAACCTCGCAGATATGGCAAGTCGGCGCACGAACCGACCATTTCGCCCTTGGTCCGGTGCCGGTAGGGATTGTTCAATTGGACATTGAGGCCGAGCGCGTCGACTAGGCGTTGAACATTGGCCATGAAATGAGGGTGGGCGGTGCGGGTACTTAGCGCGCCGAACCTCAGTGCATCCAATGGAACATTGAGAGCAATGAGCCCGTTTTCCGGCACGTTGACTGTGGTCCCCTTGTCAAAGGAAGCGGCAGCCATCGCTGCAAGGGCGTAAAACAAGAAGGATCTGCCACGCTGCGTCTCCTCCGACTGTCCGGTGGCGAGCGTCCGACTATCGAAGCCCAGACGAACACGCATCGACTTGAAAGCCTCCGCACCAAACTTCGACTGGAGTCGGTCCAACAGGTAAGATTGAGCTTTAGATGTCTCCGCGTCCCAGTAATGGCTCACAAAAAGCGGGCGCGATCCTGCAGATAAGATGTCCACGGCAGCGATCAGACTGTCCAAGCCTCCGGAAAGAAGACAAACAGTTTCTAGCCCATGGAGCGGGAGCTTGTCTGTCGGGACGCCGAGGGCGACCGTTGTTGCGGGACGTTCGCGAAAGAAAACGCGCCAGCGGTCCCCTGTGAGAAACCGCAACATGCGTCCGACATGCTTCGCTTGTTGCGACCAAAGCGCCGGCTCGCCGACAGGCAAATACAGGTCGATTTCGCGCGTCCAACCACCCTGGGCATTCTTGGACCTCGACATTCGCGTGTCGGCCGCATTGACCAGAGCGGCGAGTAGCGCCAGATCGATAGCATTCTCTGGAGTTGTCATTCCAAGCGTGGTCAGCTGTTGAAGTGCCTGACCGAGACCGAAACTCAAGCGGCCTTCGTCGTCGAGAAAATCGATGTCGTAGACACTCGAGTCCGGCTGTAAAACGGTGACTTTCGCGGTATCTCCGGGACCCAACCGTGCAATCAAACTGAAGCGTCTCATTCTGCCTCCCCGAGGGTCTGCATCAAGTCGAACGCGGCCGCGTAGAGGTCAGATACGAACCCGTCGATCTGAGATCCATGGAGCGATGCAACCGCGACTCCGGTGGCCTGCAACCTGTCCCTGACGCAACCGATCACAAATGTATGCAGCATCCGTTGGGCCCGTTCGACAGATGCTGT
Organism: Pseudomonadota bacterium; assembly: GCA_039028055.1. GTDB lineage: Bacteria > Pseudomonadota > Alphaproteobacteria > Caulobacterales > Hyphomonadaceae > CALLCD01. The sequence goes on from JBCCIW010000001.1 coordinate 58,801, forward strand.
GTCCGGTGACAGTTTGATTGCGTTCGTGCCGACTTCGTTGAGTATTTTTCCTTCAATCGAGCGTGCGACCACCCCGACAAAGATCTCCTGAAGGTCGTCTAGAGTAAGTTCGTCAAAGTTCCCGATCCCGTTTGCGGCAAGGTCGGCAATCGTCTCGAGGAGGGCGTCTCGTGCGATAGCCTCGTCGATCGTGCCTCCGGGAGGACAGAGCGCATCGGTTAGTGCAACGAAAACTTGGTCGGCCGGAGCACCAGCCAGAGCCTCGATGTTGAAGCGACGAAGAGCTTCCGCCGGTCCAGATTCAGCAATTGCACGGGCAAGACCGACAACGCCACCTGCGAGTGCTCTGGAACTGACCATCTGCCGCGAGGCGGCCCGGCCACCACCGCTGGCAGCAACGAATTTGCCAGCACCCCGTCGGATCGTTCCGGGGCTCCCGCTCCTCGTCCCTGAGGTCATGTCCCCCCGGGCAGACCCGAAACCACGACCTGGGACAGGTGGAACGATCGGCGGGTATTGCGCAGCCGGCGCAGGCGGAAGCCCATCCTCATCAACGCCCTCCGGACCGTCGAAGGCGGGGTCGGTCGGGGCTGCTGCGGGCTCAGGCGCAGGGTCACCGACCCAGGATGGCACCATCGGTTTTCCACCACCAAAACTGCCGGACGTTCCCATCACCGACCACCACGTTTCGCGGCGGGTATCTTCGCTACCGCTTTAGCCGCACCGCTCAAAGCTTTGTTGTCGTCCCGTCCCGCCCAATCGGCCTTCAACGCATCGTATGCTGAAGCCGCCTCAGCTTCGGTAATCGCTCCGGCCCAACCGGTGAGGACCCAGGTGCCGAGTTTAGCGGCGGGAAGGTCCCTAAAGAATGCAACAAGAGAGGCTTGCAAGAAGGGATGTTGCTGGCAGATCGCCGCCAAGCCGTGCATCCCGGCCGGTTCTTCCATAAGATCGTCAGCGTCAGCAACCTTCGTGCGCAATGCGTCAAAGAGCTGTTCAGCCTCGACAGAATTCAAGCGCTTGATCTCAGTTGTCAACTGCCTGATCAGCAGTGGCGGCCCCATCAATTTTTGCAGGAGTTCGTCCAGCTCTCCGAGTTGTGCCTGTGATCCATAGCCGCCGCGCCGGTCGCGGCTCACGAATACGTATGGCCTGAGATCAACATCGGTCAGAGAGGGCGCGATCGATGCCCATCGGCGTGCCCATTCAACGTTGGGCCAATCAGGAAGTTGCTCTACCGGGCTCGATTTTCCTTTAGGCTCTTTGCCTTCGGCCGACTTGGCAATGACCGAACCATCTGGCTGGGTTGCGTTGGCTTCAAGCGCGGCCAACTCAGCGGAATGCCCCGTGTCCGCCGCCCCACGTGCCATCGCATCGAAGACTTCCGGGGCGAAACGTTCGGCCAGCATGATCTTCGCCAAGACACCAAGGTTCAACTCGTCAGCAAAACCGCGCTCCTCCGCGATCGCGAGGCGAAGCGACATCGTGTTTATGAAGCGCTTGATCTGGCGAGGGTTGCCGCGTGATCCGTCGGTTAGGATAGGCGCGATACGGTAAGCGATGTCCAGCGCACGTTGGATAGGGTCAGGGATAGTGCCGAATGTTGCTGTCAGTGTCGCGCGGTCCAGCCCCGGCCCGGTCCATGGCTTCTGCAAGGCTGCTCGGGCGATTGGCACGAGGCGGCGGAAGATTTCTGAGTCTTCGCCACATTCGTTCAGGACAAGAAGCATTGTGACGTAGATGCGGGTCTCGGCATATCCGAGCGCAGGAAGCCGGAAGGGGACTTGTATAATTTTCTCGAGGTAGTTGCGTGCATAGGTTGCCGGCCCCGTCGCTGCAGGCAGATCCGGAAAATGTTGGCGCACGGAATATTCAATCATGCCCTCATCCGCCGCGATCACGAAGGCGGCGCGAGGCACGAAGAGGAAGAGCCGGATCGCTTCCAATGTGCCAATGGCCGTGCCCGGGAGGCACCGGTCCAGATCGTCGACCAGAACGACGAGGCGGTCAATGTCCGCGACCTCCAACAGCTTCTCGAACTCTGCACGGAAGGCGTGCATCTGCTCCGGCGTGCTGTCCTCTTCCATATCTTTTAGGAACGACCCCGCACTGGCCGTGAACGCCTTAAGGTTCTCGGCGGTGAAGGCATCCGCTCCGCCGGATAGAACCGAAGTCGCGATGTTGCGTAGGTCGGTGACGGTTTCCGGCATCGGTATCCCGGTCGCCAGGGTCATGCCGTAGGAACCTGCCTTCTTGGCTGCCTTCATCCAGTCGATCCGTCGCCACAGTTTTTTGGCCTGGTCGGCAACTTTCTGCGAGCCGGAACGGCTCTTAACCAGATCCTCGACTATGGTCTCGATCAGAACTGTCTTCGCGTCGTCGAAACCTTGAAAGAGCCAGCCGTTGAACCTAATGCAGAGAACCCGATCATCGTCCCTGAAGGCTTCCTCGACCATCATGAGGACACTCGACTTTCCCGCTCCCCAGTCGCCGTGAACTCCCACACTGAGTGGCTGATCCGATTTGTCTGAGACGACCCTCACAACAGTCTTGGCAACGGCCTCGTAGTACAGGAGGTCAACCGCGGTTTCATTGTCGGCTACTATCATGCGTATGGCTCGAATCTTGGTTTAATGTATTTCGTTTCTGCTTACCATGGGTTACATATTGCTACCAACATCAAACCTGCTCTAGTTTGCAAAGAGGCTGGAAAACCAACCATGAGTGCGCAAAGGGGACAAAAGCTAAACTCGTTGCAGCACCTCCTCCCAGAAGGTTTGGTCGCCAACTCGCGATGGCTGGAAGAAGCAGGTTACTCGAGCGCACTGCGAAGCAAATACGTCGCGAACGGCTGGTTGGAGCAGCCCATACGAGGGATCTACAAGCGGCCCGGTGCCGAAACGCGATGGCAACACCTGATCATCTCGCTGCAATCGCTCATGCGAATTCCGGTCATCGTCGGGGGCCTCAGCGCACTCGAACTTCAAGGCTACGGTCACTACGTAACCATGGGAAAGCGGAGAAAGGTTCACCTCTACACGGAAGCCCCCCTGTCCAAATGGCTCAACGAAATCGACCCCGAGATCGATTTCCAGACACGAAATGCGAAAAAGCTGTTCAAGTCGGAGGCGATCTCCAAGGCGATCCAAGGCCTCCCACCCCTTTCGTCGACAGGAAATGTCGAGACATTGGATAACCCCGACGGTGGGTTGAGACTCCATGTCTGGGGTGACAGATCCTGGCCGATGGTGATCTCCCGTCCGGAGCGAGCCATTCTGGAATTTCTGGACGAGATCCCGGCACACCAATCCTTCCAGCACGCTGCCGACGTGTTCACCGGCCTTTCTAACCTCAGTCCCAGGCAACTCCAGAAGTCACTCGAAGGCTGCAAAAGCGTGAAGGTCAACAGACTCTTTCTGTGGTTCGCCGAGCGGTACGATCACGCGTGGTTCGAGCGACTCGATCTCGATGCAATCAACACCGGCAGCGGAAAGCGGGTAATCGCGAAAGGCGGCAGGTTGGACCCGAAATACCAAATAACTGTGCCGGAGGATCTTGATGGCCATTGATGAACGGTTCCGCCAGCAGGTCGATCTTTTGATCCGGGTCGTTCCGTCAGTGGCTGAAGAAAACGTGTTCGCGCTGAAAGGCGGGACTGCGATAAACCTGTTCGTCCGAGACCTGCCACGCCTGTCCGTCGATATCGACCTGACCTACCTACCCGTGAAAGCCCGGGAAGAATCCCTCGCCGACATAGACGCCGCGTTAGACCGGATATCGAAATCCATCTCGCAAGCCGTGCCTCAAACCAAGGTCGTTCCCAGTCGACTGCACAACGAAGGGATCGTCACCCGTCTGGTCGTCCGGACACCGGAAACACAGATAAAGGTCGAAGTGACACCTGTAGCCCGCGGTTGCGTGTTCGAACCCAGAGTCATGCAGGTTGCGCCGTCGGTCGAAGACCAGTTCGGCTACGCAGAGACCCAAGTAGTTTCTTTTGACGATCTCTACGCGGGAAAGATCGTCGCCGCACTTGATCGCCAACATCCCCGCGACCTCTTCGACGTGCGGGATCTCCTGAGGAAAGAAGGCATCTCGACGTCATTGCGACAAGCGTTCTTGGCCTACATCGTGAGCCATAACCGACCGGCTATCGAAGTTCTCGCTCCGACCCGAAAGGACATTCGCTCGGATTTCGAGGAGAACTTTTTAGGCATGACCACGGAGTTGGTCGAACTGGAAGAGCTGGTCGCAACCCGTGAAGAGATGATTGAAGCAATAGTTGCGCAGATGCCGGACGAGCACCGCGCCTTTCTCGTTGGTGTGGAAAGAGGCGAAATTGACTGGAATCTTTCTGGCCTCACGGACGCAGCCAACCTGCCCGCCGTTCGCTGGAAGCTAACCAATCTCGACCGACTTGAAGCCAAAAGGCGGCATAGACAGGCAGAGGAACTTGAAGGAATCTGGCGATGACCGACACCGTGTTTTGGTCATGGCAGAATGACCTGCCCGCAAGACTGAATCGGGACTTCATACGAGATGCTCTAGCCATTGCTGTCGACCGAGTCAGTGAAACTCTCGATGTCGAAGATGTCGAGCGAGTGGCCCTGGATCACGACACGAAAGCAACCGCCGGAATGGCCGACATCAGCCAGACGATCTTGGAGAAGATATCCAGAAGCGCCGTAGTGGTCGCCGACGTCACGCCTATCGCTAAGTCTGCTGGCGGAAAAGCACTACCGAATCCGAACGTCATGGTCGAGCTCGGCTACGCGATGAGTGCCATAGGGTTTGAAAGGATCATTGCCGTCTTGAATACGGCGAACGGTGACACCGTTGAGAATCTACCCTTCGATATCCGGCACCGCCGAATACTGACCTACAATTTGGCTGCGGTGGCGACAAAGGCGGAACGGAAAGCGGTTCGGGAAGGCCTTATCAAGCAACTGGCCGAAGCCGTCCGGGTCAATATTGATCTGGTCCGCGACGCTAGATCCGCCGCCGACCCCATCTTGGGCGTGGAGAGCGACCCTCATTCGCCGGGCCTATGGAAAGCGGAATGGCCCGTGACACATTCCGACGGCTTCGGTGAAGTTGCACGTGTAAGGCCTTTGGACTTATCGCGAGCTTGGCTCAGGATCATCCCCGCAGGCTTTCCCAACGGCCGTCCATCGATCACGGCGCTGGAGCAATTGCCAGACAGCGCGCGTCTCCGGGCTCCCTCAGGGGCAGGAAGCGGCGGAAATTTCGGATCGTGCCCGTTCGGGTTCGTGACGTACTGGGTCGCGGGCCGGGAGGAGGATGGAACCTGCCGTTCACGAAACCTTGCGGCATACCTCGAAGACAGCGGCGAAGTGTGGATGTCAGACGGTGTGGCGTTCACCGAGCACAAGGGCCGGAAACACATCTCTTATGGGCATCTGTTCTCCAATTGGTTCAGAGGATTGGCAAGCGGTATGGCCTGCCTTGACGCATTGGGCGCGTCGAAGCGAAGACGGATCGTCATGGGGATCGATGGCATGTCGGACGCGGTCTGGCCGATGCAATCCGGCTACGTGCCCGCGAGTTCCCGTAAGAGCGGTCTCTTGGTTGACGAAACGGAGCGCGATTGGCCAGATGAGCGGCGCATGCAACTTCTTCACAGGACGTGGAACTCGCTGCGCGACGCATTCAGCATCGAGCCGATGACAGAAGAAGAATTTGCCCATTATTTCGAGGTGCGAAGGAGAAACAGAGTCTAGGAGAGTTGCCAACCCGACCGGAGCGTCATCACGGATAACTGTTGGCCTCATTAAACGTCCACAACCAAGCCCGCATCCCCCAACTGCTCCCGATCTGGAAGATCGCGGAGGCTCTCCAGATCAAAGGCGACGAGGAACTGCTCGGTCGTCACAAATGTATACGGCGCACCGCGTCGCGGCGACCGTGGCCCGGTGCCAATTAGCTCACGCGCATGCAGCCGTCCGATCAAGTCGCGGCTGATCTCTTTGCCGAAGATGTCCTTGAGCCCATCGCGGGTGATTGGCTGGTGGTAGGCGATGGCCGCCAGGACGGCGATGTCGAATTCACTCAGGTCAAGAAGCTGATCGCTGATGTCTGCGGCGGCTCGGATTGCGGGTGCGTAGGTAGGTCGCGTCCGGAACATCCAGCCTCCGGCGACCTGGGCGATCTCAAAGGAGCGTCCCTCCAGATCTGCGGCCAAGTCTTCGATCAACAGATCGACCGAGGCCGCCTGCCCCACCACGCGGGCCAAATCTTCACGCGGTACGGGCGAAGCAGATGCAAAGAGCACCGCCTCAACGCGGCGCATCCATTCGCGCCAGCGCAATTCGGGCGGCAGGTCGGCCAACTCACGGTCAAGCTCAGGTTCGGATTGGTCCTTGGCCAACGCTACACCCCGTAGAGCCGGAAGGTGTCGCGACCAGTCAGCTCGCGTGCGGCGCCGAGGTCGACCAGCCGGTCGCAGAGCCGCCGCGCGGCGCGATCCGGCAAAGGCAAGGCCGACGGCGGCACGGCATCGCGGGTCAGGAACATCTCGACCGCGTCGCCCGCTCCCTTGGCCCGGAGTTTGGGCGCAATGGCCTTCAGATGCGCCGCACGACGCGCAAGGTCGGCGGCGAGACGCACGGCCTCGACTGCCGATGAGATTAGCGCGCGATGACAGGCCAGGCGCAGGTCATCGCCTTGCTTGCGCAGGTCGGCGCGTTTCAGGCCTGAGGCCAGCAGCGGCACGAGATGTTCCCAACCGAGGGCTTGGGCGAGGGCCGCATCCGCAAGAATTAGTCCTGCTACGTCTGCGCGCGGCACCTCGCGCAGTACCGCCTCCAACACCATCGCGGCCCGGGTCACCGGGGAGCCCTGCCCCGCATCCAGCCAGCTCGCGATCCGGTCAGGTTCGAAAGCCGACAAGGCTCGGCCCAGAGCCTTGATCGACACCGGCCGCTCCACCGCACGCCACCAGGCAAGGTAGGTTTCACCGGCCGGCCCGGGTAGATCGCCAGCGCGCAAAAGATGCACCGCATCGCGCAACTCCCCCGCCCGTTCCGGACGACCTTGATGCGTCACACAAGCCTCCGCCGCCCGCAGAGCGAGCCGGTCCCGCAACAAGGCTTGGGGCACATCCGTGCGTCCCAACACAAGATGCAGGTGGCTCAGCGCGGCGCCCGACAAAAACGCAACATCCTCAAGGGCTTCAGCGCGTGCAGCGGTGACCCAGGCAGGCATCCGGGGTAACGTGTCGAGGTCGCTGATGTGATCCGGTCGGGCAAATGTCATGCCCAAAGCATATATCAGCACGGCGCTTTCTTCCAGAACATAGCGCACAAACCGCCCCTACTTGTCGGAATATATTATGTCCAATAATATTGTATTATCGGACGCAAAAATGATACGCTCAGAAACATGGAAAATCCGACGAATAAGGATATCGAATTCGAGGGCTCTGGCACCTCTGAAACCGAGAGATCGAGCTCAGCGCCCGACGACACACCGAACAGCAACGAGCGCGACGAGAGAGCCAATTCTGACGGGGCTTCCATCGCCCTGCCCGCCCATGTGGCCGGGTCCGGGACCCTCGACCGACTGGTCGACACCGCCCGTGACTACGCCAGGGCCTCGACGGCCGAGAATACGAACAAGGCCTACGCCGCCGACTGGAAACACTTCGCGCGCTGGTGCAGGCTCAAGGGAACCGACCCCTTGCCCCCCTCCACCGAAATGATCGGGCTCTACCTCGCTGATCTGGCGGCCGGGTCGGGGTCCTCCCCTGGCCTGTCTGTCTCCACGATCGAGCGGCGGCTCTCGGGCCTCGCCTGGAACTACGCACAGCGCGGGTTTGCCCTTGACCGCAAGGACCGGCACGTCGCCACGGTGCTGGCCGGGATCAAACGGCAGCATGCGCGACCACCGGTCCAGAAAGAGGCCATTCTCCCCGAGGACATCCTTGCCATGGTCGCCACCCTGCCCCACGATCTGCGGGGCTTGCGGGATCGGGCGATCCTGCTGCTGGGCTTCGCCGGCGGGCTCAGGCGCTCCGAAATCGTTGCCATCGATCACGGCAAGGACGACACTCCGGATTCGGGTGGCTGGATCGAGATCCTCAAGGATGGCGCCGTCCTCACCCTCAACGCCAAGACCGGCTGGCGCGAGGTCGAGATCGGCCGCGGCTCGTCCGAACAGACCTGCCCTGTTCACGCGCTGGAGCAATGGCTGCACTTCGCCCGCATCGACTTCGGTCCGGTCTTCGTACGCACATCGCGGGACGGCAAGAGGGCCTTGGGCGCCCGCCTCTCCGACAAGCATGTCGCCAGGCTGATCAAGGCCACCGTGCTGAAAAGCAGCATTCGGTCGGACCTGTCCGAGAACGAACGCATCGCTCTCTTCTCCGGCCACAGCTTGCGTGCCGGTCTCGCCAGTTCGGCCGAAGTCGACGAGCGCTACGTCCAGAAGCAGCTCGGGCACGCCTCGGCCGAGATGACGCGCCGTTATCAGCGCCGGCGCGACCGGTTCCGGGTCAACCTGACCAAGGCCGCGGGGCTCTAACCGTCCAAAAGCACTTTCAGTCAGCGATGAATCGGTTTTCGCTGCCTCTCGCCTACGGCTCGAACGCGAAGAACCGACGAACCCTACTGTTGTAGCCTGAAAGTGCTGTATCACGCCGCCTGTCCGCTCAACCGGCCATAGAAGCTGCGCTCGAGATGCAGCTCCCCTGCCCCGGCCTTCTCGATCATGCCGCGGAGATAGCCGCCCGGCGAGGCCACTTCGCCCTTGGCATGCTTGTCGAAGGTCAGAAC
>JBCCIW010000002.1:0-48995 GCA_039028055.1 Pseudomonadota bacterium
AGACCAGCGATAATTATCAACCATTTTCGCATACTAATGTCTCCTGTCAGCGTGCACGACATTGCAGCCCATCCAAAGCACGTATAGAAATGAGATCTAGGAGCCTCAAGGATCAATGGCCGCAGATACAGAATTAAGCGACGCATCGAGCTCGAAAAACGCGCCTTATCACAACCGGACAATCGCTCTCGTAGGCCTTATGGGCGCTGGTAAATCGACCGTTGGTCGTCGGTTGGCTGACGCTATGGGCCGTGAATTTTGTGACAGTGATAATGAGATAGAAAAAGCAGCGGGATTGTCTATCTCCGACATTTTCGCACTTCACGGTGAGGCAGAGTTTCGGCGTGGCGAAAAGCGCGTATTGGCCAGACTGCTACAGGGAAAGCCGCATATACTGGCAACAGGTGGTGGAGCATATCTGGATGCGGAGACAAGAACTTTGCTGCGGGAAAAAGCGATAACAGTCTGGCTAAATGCAGATCTCGAAACCCTGTGGGAAAGAGTCTCCAGGCGGACGCACCGCCCGCTTCTACGCATGCCAAACCCACGCCGAAAGCTCGCTGAGTTATTGGAAGAGCGGACACCAATCTATTCAGAAGCTGATCTCGTGGTTGAAAGTGATGATGGGCCGCATTCGAAAACGGTTGATCGCATTCTGGCCGCTCTGAAAGGGTGGCAGCCAGCATGACCCAGGCAGATGAACGAAGGCGCGTGCGGGTCGATCTTGGAGCCCGCAGTTACGACATCGAAATAGGTGCTGGCCAACTCGCCGAAGCTGGAAAGCTGATATCGCCATTTATGAGCCGGTCGCGTGTGTTCGTTGTGACAGACGAGACTGTAGCTGGTCTTCATCTGGAGCAACTGGAAGCAAGTCTTCAACGTGTTGGTCTGGATGCGAAGGTTTTTTCCATAAAGGCGGGTGAAAGCTCCAAGTCCTTCGCGAACTTGGAGCGGATTCTGCACTGGCTGCTGGAAGCAGGGGCAGGTCGCGACGATGCCCTAATCGCATTCGGTGGCGGAGTCGTGGGTGACCTGACGGGCTTCGTCGCTTCCGTCATGAAGCGCGGCATGTCCCTCATCCAGGTGCCGACGACGCTGCTGGCTCAGGTCGACAGTTCGGTCGGTGGAAAGACCGCTATCAATACCGCACAAGGCAAGAATCTTGTCGGTACGTTTTACCAACCAAAGCTCGTCATTGCCGATACAGACATTTTAAAAACGCTTCCAGAGCGCGAGGTGCGGGCCGGCTACGCTGAGATCGTCAAGTACGGCCTGATCGACGATGAGCCTTTCTTTAGTCATCTTGAGCAAGCCGGTGATCAAGTCATAGCCCTTCAGGCAGATGCCATTGCCGACGCGGTAGCGCGTTCCTGTGAAGCGAAAGCGCGCATTGTTGCGCAAGATGAGAGGGAAGGAGGAGTTCGGGCGCTACTTAACCTCGGCCATACGTTTGGGCATGCCTTTGAAGCTGCAAACAAGTATGGGCCGGAATTGTTGCACGGAGAAGCTGTTGGTGTTGGCATGGCTCTGGCGCTTAGATACTCGGCAAGACAGGGGCTAATGTCTCATGATGACGCCAAGAGGGCGAATACGGTCATTGGTGTTTCAGGCCTGCGCACGCGGATTCAGGAGCTTGATGGTGGCCCGTATCGGGCGTCAGAACTCGTATCTCATATGAAGCAGGACAAAAAGGTTCGCGGGAACCGAGTGCCGCTGATCCTTGCACGGGGCATTGGGCGCTCCTTTATACACCCTGAAGCTGATCTCGCAGACGTAGAAGCATTTCTTGAGGAGGAATCCAGAACAGCATGATCGCTGGAACCGCTATCGCCATAGTTTTCCTTTTGGCACTCTCTGGATTTTTTTCAGGCTCTGAAACAGCGCTCACGGCGGCGTCCCGTGCACGCATGCACAAGCTTGAGGAAGACGGCGATGTCAATGCGGCTCGCGTAAATCGGCTGATCGCCGATCCTGAGAGCTTGATTGGCACAATTCTCCTTGGCAACAATCTCGTGAACATCCTGGCTTCCGTTCTGGCCACAGCCCTGTTCACAAGTATTTTCGGACCCGGAGGGGTAGCGCTTGCAGCCGCTACGGGGGTCATGACGATTCTCGTTCTGGTCTTTGCCGAGGTACTTCCAAAGACATATGCGATCACACGTCCGGACGACATGGCGAGGTCGGTCTCCCGTCCAATAGGATGGCTGGTTGCCGGCCTAAGTTGGTTTGTTGCCGTTATTCAAGTCATCGTCACAGCCACATTGAAAATCATTGGTGTCAGGACAGATGCGGCTGGCCCGACTGCCGATGAGGAGATCAGAGGTGCGATTTCACTTCACGCCTCTGAGGGGGCTGTGGATGAGGCGGACCGGCACCGGTTGATTGGTGCCTTGGACCTTAAGGATCTTGCGGTTTCCGAAGTGATGATCCACCGAAAGAGTATCGATATGCTGGACGCTGAACAGCCGGTGGAAGATCTGGTCGTAAAGGCCCTTTCAAGTGTTCATACGAGGTTGCCTCTCTATCGGGGTGGCGAGCGCGAAGAGATCGTTGGTATCCTTCATGCGAAAGACCTCTTGCGATCAATAGTTCCGTTGAAGGGCGATCTGGACACTCTGGATCTTGAGAGTCTCCTACGTGAACCCTGGTTCGTTCCTGAAACAACGCCACTCCTCGATCAGCTCGATGCCTTCATGGCCAAGCGCAATCACTTCGCGCTTGTTGTCGATGAGTACGGTGCTCTGCAAGGACTCGTGACGCTTGAAGATATTCTCGAAGAGATCGTCGGTGACATACGGGATGAACACGATGTGTTTGTTCAGGGTGTGCGACCCCAGTCAGATGGATCCGCGAATGTTGATGGCTGGGTGACGATACGCGACCTAAATCGGGCGCTCGGTTGGGCGTTGCCGGACGAAGAGGCGGTGACCGTCGCGGGGCTTGTTATTCGTGAGGCGCAGGCGATTCCCGAGCCCGGGCAGAGATTTTCGTTCTACGGATATCGTTTTGATATTCTTCGGAGAAATCGAAACCAGATAACGGGTTTGCGGGTGCGCGCCGAGCTGGACTGAGCCTTGCCAAATCTGGAACACTGCATTCATTTCGTGTTCAAACGGTCCCTGCGATAGTAAATTTCTGGTAATGCGGAGATCTGTTTGATGGCAGCTCTGAAAATCACCTTTTTGTCTGCTGCAGGCGCGCTGTGTCTTGCCGCCTGTGTCACACCGGGAATTGATTACACTGCAGAAGTCGCTCCCGGAAATCCTGATGCGGCCACGTATCGGTCGGTTGCTGTCGACAAGTTTCAAGGGCCATTGGGAGATTGGTATACGGCCGAGTTCCAGGCCATGCTTCAGTCAGCTGCCTTTAATGGGTTACCTTGGTTTCAGGTCGGTATTTTTGCCGGTCAATCCAACGTAGCGGGTGTCTACGATGGAACTCTGGATGTCGGTTATCCGTATGTCTCAGAACGCTATTATACGGATTCCCAATGTGTGAAGCGCGAAGAAGTCGACGGGGAGAAGAAGTGTGTCAAACGGGTCGACATAGAGTATGTCTGCCTGCGGTATTCTGTTGACGTGTCCGTTCGCCCGAGACTGATTGATAAGGCCGATAGCACGATTATTCACCAGGCGGACTATTACGGCTCGGATAGCGAAGAAGAGTGTTTCGAGACCGGATATGTTCAGTATCGCATTCGGCGTGGCCCCGATGATCCCGGTAGGGGCAATTACCGCTTCGCCTACGAAGATTACGGCGTGCCCGGATATAGTCTTGGCAGCGATTACATTATTGATCGGATTACTGCTTCGGCGCTCCGTCAAACCCTTTGGCAAGCTCGGCAGGATATCGCGCCTTACAATCAAAACGTCCGAGCTACTATCCTGACAGAGGCGCAGAATTTCGAAGTACGTGCGGACCCTCGTTTCGAAGCCGCAGTGACTGCCATTCGCGATAATGATCCACAGACCGCATGTGGTGTCTTCACTGATCTGGCCGCGCAATATCCAACAGCGCCTTCTGTCCTGCACAATCTCGGAGCTTGCGCGGAAGCCCTGGGTGATAAGGATCGGGCACAAAATTTATATGCAGAAGCGGCCGAGGGCGCGCGCGCATTGGGCATTGAACCGACAGGCCGGATGCTAACCGCGCTTCAGCGCATTTCGAACTTGAAAAGCGACGAACTTATTCTCGATGAGTTGGTGCCAACCGAAGGGCCGCCGGAGAGCTGATTTTGTGCTAACGTTGCCTCATCGGTGGTGGGCACTCCGGCCCGTCGGGCTTACGAGATCCCGGGATTCGTCGCTCTGACAGTATGATGGCCTCTCGTATTCGTCCCTCGATCGCTGATTCATCGAAGGTGCGATTCACACATGCTATGGGTTCGCCATTGTCCGCTGAGATAATCGCAGCGATACCGGTAACGCCGCCATACCAGTCCCACAAATAGAAAGCCTGATGGCTGTGAGCGAGGTTCATCGCATCGCTCCAGGCTTGAGCCGCTTCGCTTTCGCTAGCTCTCCTTCCAGCATTGGTCATGTCCAGGTTCACTAGCTCAACCTCGCCGTCTTCAAACCTTGTCAGTGCGTTGTAGAGCGCCGGGTTCAGAATTTGGCAGTTCGGACACCAGTCAGCCGTGAAGTTGATAACCTTCACGATAGGATCTGCGAGTGCCGAAGACCCACCCAAAAGTACGCTGATGAGAATGGCGACGACGCGTTTCATTCGCCAAACACGCGTGCATATATCGTGTCGACCTGTTTCAGGTGGTAATCCATGTCAAACAGCGCTTCCAGTTCTTCGTCTGTTAGTCGCTGGCTGACCTCCCCGTCGTCTTTGAGAAAATCGAGGAATGCGCCTTCGCCGGCCCACGTCTTCATCGCGTTTCGCTGAACGAGTCGGTAAGCATGTTCCCGGCTGACTTCTTTTTCAATGAGCGCGAGCAGAACGCGTTGTGAGTTATGAAGACCGCCTAGGCGATCCATATTCTCCTGCATTCGGTCCGGATAAATAACCAGATTTTCGATTACCCCAGCGAGCCGATGAAGCGCGAAGTCCAGATGTATGGTCGTGTCAGGTCCTATGCCGCGCTCCACCGAGGAGTGCGAGATATCCCGCTCGTGCCAGAGCGCAACATTTTCCAGGGCGGGGGTAACCGAAGAGCGAACCAACCGAGCAAGACCCGTCAGGTTCTCCGTGAGTACCGGATTGCGCTTATGGGGCATTGCAGATGAGCCCTTTTGCCCGACCGAGAAAAATTCTTCGGCTTCGAGCACTTCCGTCCGCTGTAGATGGCGGATTTCAGTCGCGATACGCTCGATCGATGAGGCAATCACACCCAGTGTTGCGAAGAACATGGCGTGGCGATCCCGCGGGATGACTTGCGTTGAAATCGGTTCCTGTTGAAGACCTAGCTTGTTGGCGACATGCGCTTCGATGCGAGGATCTATGTTTGCGAACGTGCCCACTGCCCCTGAAAGCGCGCAGGTTGCGATTTCTTCCCTTGCGGCCACGAGACGTGATTTCGCTCGCTGAAACTCGGCGTGAAACCCGGCGAGCTTCAGTCCGAACGTTACTGGTTCAGCGTGGATGCCATGGCTGCGGCCAATCGTTGGCGTCAGCTTATGTTCTTCTGCGCGGATTTTGAGCGCGCTCAAAACGCGATCGATCCCGGTGAGCAATAGGTCCGTGGCGCGCGTTAACTGCACGGCCAAGCAGGTATCGAGGACATCCGACGATGTCAGTCCCTTGTGAAGGTATCTTGCTTCGTCACCGACGTGTTCTGCAACGTTCGTCAGAAACGCGATGACATCATGCTTTACCTCTCGCTCTATCTCGTCGACTCGCGCAACGTCGAAACCACCTCGCTCCCTTACGGCGGCGGTCACGCCCTCGGGGATCTGCCCGAGATTCTCCATCGCCTCTGCCGCGAGGGTCTCAATTTCCAGCCAGATGGAAAACTTGGACTCCGGCGTCCAAATGGCGACCATTTCTGGTCGTGCGTAGCGTTCGATCATTTGAGATGTCCGTAAGTTAGCGGCGAATTGCCCTTAAGAGCGTTGTTCTGCAGCTTCATGATACCTGATTACGAGAAAATAAAGTGCTGTGGTCACCCTGGAACTGCATGTGCTTGAAATTTATTCACATTTCCAATCTGGCGGGCTCTGAAATATTGCGTTATTTTCATATTGGGAGAAGCAAAGGGCTGTGAATGACTTCTCCGGGTAACCTCGCCTGGTGCTTGGGTGGGGTATCGCAATGTGGATTGGGCAGCGGACGAGGTCTGCTGAAAGGACAGGGGAGAACGATGAGAAAATTGGTTGTGGCGTCGACAGCAAGTGTTGTCTTTGGTTTTGGTGCGTTTGCGCAAGGTGCTGATTACCCGCCGAGCGCGGCTCCCGGGGAGTGTTTTGCAAGGGTTCTGATTCCGGAGACCACCGAGATCATTACAGAGCAGGTGGTAGACCAACCTGAGTCCGAAGAGATCACGGTTGTTCCGGCACGGTATGAATCGATCACTGAAGAAGTTCTGGTGAAAGAGGAAACCGTTGCATACCGAACCATACCAGCCGTGTATGAGACAATCACGGAGACGATCATCGTCGAGCCCGAGCGATCGGAAGTCGTCACCATACCGGCGACTTATGAGACGTATGAGGAGCAGGTTCTGGTCCGTGCTGCCTATACGACTTGGGAGTCAGGAGAGGGCCTCTATGGGCGCAGCTCCGTTGACGGAGAGCCATCTGCTTCCGACGACAGTGAACAAGCCACGGGTGAAGTACTGTGTCGCGTCGAAGTCCCCGCGCAATACGACACGGTGACCCGCACGCGCGTTGTATCGCCTGAACGAACGGAGATGCGTACGGTTCCCGCAGTCATGGAAACGGTGACGCGGGAAATAGTAATAAAGCCGGCTGAAGTGGTCGAGGAAATTGTCCCCGCGGAATTTGCAACGGTGACCAAGCGTGTTCTGGTTGCTCCAGCGACAGAGCAGATCACCATTGTTCCAGCCAGTTTCAAGACGGTCGAACGCCGTGTCGTGACAGGCGGTGGCGGGCTCGAATGGCGCGAAGTTCTTTGCGATACAAATGCTTCAAGGGACAAAATTGTGGAGGTGCAACGCGCATTGACCGCTGCCGGCTATAATGTGTCAGCTGACGGTGCATTTGGCCCAGCAACACTTGCCGCTATGGAGGCTTATCAGCGGGCAAATGGTTTGCCAGTTGGCTATCTGACGGTCTCTACAGTGGAATCGCTCGGCGTCTCGCCGCGCTAATTCAGCGTTAGAGCTTATTTGGCTATCTGACGCTTTCGGTGCCCTTCCGGGCCAGAGCGTCAGCGCGCTCGTTTCCTTCATCGCCCGCGTGGCCTTTCACCCATTTCCAGGTGATGTCGTGGCGTTCACAGGCCGCGTCGAGTGCTTGCCACAGCTCCTTGTTCTTCACCGGTTTCTTTGACGCCGTCTTCCAGCCATTCTTTTTCCAGCCATGGATCCATTTGGTGAGGCCGTCTTTTACGTAGGTAGAGTCCGTATGCAGCGTGACCTTTGACGGCTTTTTCAAGGCGTTCAGTGCCTCGATGGCTGCGGTAAGTTCCATTCGATTGTTCGTTGTCGATGCTTCGCCATCGAATAGCTCTTTTTCCCGATCACCCTGTTTGAGAAGTGCGCCCCAACCGCCGGGGCCCGGATTTCCCGAACATGCGCCGTCAGTCCAAATTTCGATTGTATCTGTCATAGCGCTGACGTGGCGACGTTCTTCTAACGGGTCAAGCCCCGTAGTCGCCAGACGACTTGGCGGTTCGGTGAAACCGCAGCCGGTGTGCATAATCGAGAGGGTTATGGGGTTTTACCAGTGCATCGGCTGGCGTATCGAACCAATCAATGAGCCGTGTCAGGAAGAATCTGATTGCCGCACCGCGCGCCAGAAGAGGTAAGGTTGCCAGCTCTGCTTCTGTCAGTGGACGGATCGACTGGTAGCCGGAAATCAGCTCTGCGCCCTTGGAGAAATTGTACTCGGCTCCTTCTTCGAAAGCCCACGCGTTCAGGCAAACAGCAAGGTCGTATGCCAGGAAGTCCGTGCAGGCGAAGTAGAAGTCGAACGCTCCCGTAAATTCATCTCCAATAAAGAATGTATTGTCAGGGAAAAGATCGGCGTGGATCGCCCCGGTGGGAAGCGAGTCACGCTTTGGCCAAAGTGCCTCGATGATTTCCAGATCCTTTTCGATAGCGCTGGAAAGTCCATTTTCAAGCTTGTCAGCATCTTGCGCCCTGTTCATCCACAGCCTTAGCCAACCGGATGGTCCCAGATCGTTCTCTCGAATTTCCGCGAAGTCCTCCAACGACTTATGCATCTTGGCAAGTGCGACTCCGAACGCCCGGCATTGGCGAACATTCGGGCGGCGAGGGGAGATTCCGGTCAGGAACTCTACAATCAGGGCTGGGCGTCCCTCCAGGTCTCGAAGAGCTTTCCCGTCTCTTGCAGAGATCGGTGCTGCACACGGAAACCCTTTTGTTGACAAGTGCTCTGTCAGCGCCACGAACCAGGGCAGGTCATCAGGGTTCACGCGCTTCTCGAACAGGGTGAGGATGTATCGGTTCTCAGTGGTCTCAAGATAGAAGTTCGAGTTTTCAACACCCTCGGCGATGCCTTTAAGCGCGCGCGGCTCGCCGATGTTGAAATCGCTGAGGAATTTCGCGAGAGCGGCGTCAGAAACCTGAGTGTAAACGGCCATGCTTAGTCTTTAGGCCGCTCGAGCGCATCTGTCTTCTGTTTCGCCCATCCTGCTTAGCCTTCGACGAACTGGGCGAGGTCTGGAGGCGTAAAGTTTGGACCTTTCAGAACCTTCCCGTCTTCGCGAAGAACGGGTTGTCCATCCTCTCCCAGCTTCGACATGTTGGACCTGTAGACTTCCCTGAACGCATCGCCTTTTACATCGTGCAGGCCGAATTCGAGATAAGTTCCGTCCAGAACGAATTGAATGTCTGACAGGGCATCAAGCACTTCGGTCATGTCATTTGCTTCGACGGCCTCGCGGAGTTCACGCACTTCCTCTTCAAGGATCGCCAGTCGCATGGCGACGCGCTCATTCGGAAGTGTCGGTTTTGTCTGAACCGGCACGTCAAAGTGCTCATGCCAGTCACGAACGAGGGCAAGGGTGTCCATTTTCAGCTCCGACATTGCATTGGACGAAGCTTAGTATGATTCGACCGCTTAAGCCGTCGTCGCGGCGTCGTCGGGCTGCCAAAGATCCCGTTTCATTGTGCGACCAACCAACAGAAAGTGCAGCGCCGCCCAGAGGAAGAACAAGGCACCAAGGGTTACACCCCAGCGGACACCAGTCTTTCGGGCGGGGGCGCAATACTGGCTGTTGGTTTCCAGTGCGGCCGTCAACTCGGCCCCTGTCAGCGCGCCTGACTCGCCATCGCGCGCCGCCTTAAGCGATGCTTCAATAGGGCCGCAATCTGCAACCGAGATGGGCGATTCCAGCTGTTCCAACTGCCATTTAGTACCCTGGTCCGACAGCCACCCGATAACCGGAGGGCCTCCACCGTATCCGATCAGATTGACTACGAAAAGCATAAGTGCGGCGGCGGTCGCGCGCATCCGGGGCTCCACCAACTTCTGTGTGATGGAGAACATCGGTGCGAGGTAGGCGTATCGGAGAATCGCGGCGACCGAGAGGGCTGGAATAGCGAGCCACATCGCAACCGTGCCGCTGGAGAAACTTAGTGTATTGTAGCCAAATACGGCGAACGGGACGCAGAGCGATAAGCCTAAGGCCGGTAACCAGCTATCGGAATTGGGATGCCGCGCACGAACACGGTCTGCGACGATCCCTGAACCAAATGTACCGATGCCCGCTGATAGCCCCAGCACTCCTCCAAATATCAGTGCCGCCGTCATCAGGTCGAGACCGTGAGCCCTCATCCAGAATGGCGGGACGAATTGCCCGATGCCATAGCCGGCGAAACTGGCCATCGCTCCGCCAAGGGACACGTGCCAGAATGTTGGCTTGGCCGCGATGACGCCGAAAGCGTCGAATAGGCCTGGCTTGTCTCGCGCGGCCGCAGCTGCGGCTCCCCCAGGGTCGGAGTACCCTCGAGGTGGTTCTTTCACAGTCATCTTGAAAGCGATGGCCCCCAGGACGCCCGGGAGCCCCATCCAGATAAAGGCATCTCGCCAGTTCAGACTGTCCTGGCTTGCAATCCAGGCCCCACCCAGCGCAGCAAGCATGGTGCCGATCGGAATTCCTAGCGCGAATATCCCAAGAGCTGACGAGCGTTTATCAGGCGGGAAGTAGTCGGAAATCAACGAGTGAGACGGCGGTGAGCAACCTGCTTCCCCAATCCCGACTCCGAAACGCGCGAGAGCAAATTGAAAGGCATTCTGGGCGAGACCGCACGCCGCCGTCATGCCGCTCCACGCAGCGAGAGCACCCGCGATAATCCACGTTCGACTGCGTCTCTCCGCCAGCATGGCAAAGGGGATGCCGAGAACAGTGTAGATGAACGCGAAAACGGGCCCTGAAAGGACCCCCATCATTGTGTCCGACAGACCAAACGTCTCGCGGATCGGTTCCCCCAAAACGCCGACAAGCGTCCTGTCAATGAAGTTAAACGTATAGACGACGATTAGCGCAAATAGAACGTAGGTACGATAACTCCGCGAGCCGTAGCCTTCGTTGGTGGAAACATTTTCGGGCGCCGTTACCTCACTCATTTCAGGCGACCTCTGCTATGAAGTCGCGCTTCAATGTTCTTGATGACATGTAGAAACAGAAAGCGGCGACGAGGAACCAGCAGGCAGTCAGTGCCATTGCTTTCGGCAATCCAATGTTCTGCCCTTCTGCGCAAAGTGCCAGCTGGGCCGCATCAAGGTCTGACGCGGTTTTGCATGTCGCTATGTCCAGCATTCCGGATGGGTCGAGGGTGGTGAGCGCACCATTGGCAAAGAAGTCCGAGAAGAAACCGACAAAGATTGGTCCGACGCCGTTTCCAATAATGGAGACAAGTATAAGCAGAATTGCGACTGCGGTCGCACGGGAGCGACTGTTCACGACGCCAGAAGCGATATTGTACTGTGCGCCCAGATACGCGTAGTGCGCGACGGCTGCTATTGACCATAGGATGAACACTGTGCCGAGGTCTGCCGCAAAGAAAGCGCCGACATAAGCTGGCACGGCTATTAGAAGTCCAACTGCCGGAACCAGCGCAATCGCTCTGATTGATCTTTTGGTAAAGCGCTCAGTCAGCCATCCGCCAAGAAATGTGCCAGCTGCTGCGAGGGCTGAAAGAGGTGCACCATAATTTATGGCTGCGTCACGCACGCCGATTCCATGTACTCGCTGCAGAAAAGATGCCTGTAGACTCACCAATCCATATCCAACGAAGGCTACGAGTGATGCCGCCATAGCCATCCACCAGAAGCTAGGCTTCTCGATCACCTCGGCGAAGCCTTCTGTGAATGTCGCCTGATCCTTCGTTGTGCCAGGCGGGTCTGAATATCCCCTTGGCGGTTCTTTGATAGTCTGAAGGACCAGTAAGGCGATAAGGACACCAGGTAGTCCGACCACAACGAACGCGATCCGCCAGCCTTCAACATTCGCCCAGTCGAGTCCGCCAAACATCCATCCAAGGCCGATCGACTGTACCCAGTTGCCGAATGTTTCGCCTTTCATCTGGGCGATCGGGCCCCCGAAAAGGTTCGCTAGCACGCTGCCAACCGTGACACCCATGGAGTAGATACCAAGGGCAACTGATCGGCTGACTGGCTTGTAATAGTCACCGATGAGTGAATTCGCCGGAGGGGTGCATCCAGCCTCGCCGACGGCAACGCCAATTCTGAAGAACAGCAAGGTTAGAAAGCCAGCTGCAAAACCACAAAGCGCCGTCATAATCGACCACAGGATGATGCATGCCGTAATGATCTTCACCCGATTGGAGCGATCTGCCCACATGGCAATCGGCAACCCCATGGCCGCGTAGAACAGCGCGAACGGCGGCCCGTAGAGCAGGCCCCACTGAAAGTCTGTTAATTGGAAGCTCTCGATAATCGGTTGGGCGACGACCGCGATCAGCGTGCGGTCGATGAAATTCAGCGTGTAAACCACCATCAGCAGCAGCAGGACGTAGGTCCTGTAATTCTTGCTGCCATATCCGGTGAGGTGCCCGTCTGTGCGATGAGCGGTGTCTGCGACTGACGCATCCGCCATATACATCTACTCCCTTTAGCCCGGTGCATCTGGCGGCACCTTATTTTTCGTCCACGGTAAGGACGATTGCGAGCAGCGCAAGCGCTATCTGCAATGGTCCGTGCGAGGATCTCTAAATCAGTCCCGCCGACTTGAAACTGGTAACGCCGCCTGTGCCCACAATCAGATGATCGTGTATCGTAATCTCAAAAGGGGTCAGCGCGTCAATGATTTCCCGGGTGATCGAGATGTCAGCGCGCGATGGCGTTGTATCGCCAGACGGATGATTATGAACGAGAATCAGCGAGGAGGCGGCAAGTTCCAGGGCGCGACGGGCGATCTCACGCGGATAAACGGCTGCCTGATCCACCGTGCCGTAGCTCATAACTTCATCGGCCATGAGCTGGTTCTTCCGGTCTAGAAACAGAACACGAAACTGTTCCCGTGACTCGTGCTGGAGTGCGCTGCGCACATAAGCGAGGAGGGCAGTCCAGGACGAAATGACCGGTCGGCCACTGATCTCTTCTCTCGCGGCACGTAGATGCAATTCCGCGGTCGCTCTGATGTAGGCCGACGCGCTTTCGCCCATTCCATCTATTTTTCGGATATCGGCCGGATCCGCCGCTAGAATTGCCGACAATGATCCGAAACGTGAGAGAAGTGCTTTGGCGACGGGTTTTACATCGCGTCGTGGCAAAAACGCGAAAAGCAGGGTTTCCAGCAGTTCGTAATCTTCGAGCGCATCGGCTCCCCGTGTCAGAAGCTTATGGCGCAGGCGGTCGCGATGGCCGAGCCAGTGCGGCTTCGGGTTGTCATCCTTCGAGGGAGATGAGGAATCGGCCATCAATGCTCTCTGTCTTCAACAGAGATAGAAGGCGTTTGGATGGGTGGCAATCAGTCACCTTGAGCCTTGTACGGGATGTCAAATCCGGCAGGCGATTTTGTGAAGATCTCAACACCGTCCTCAGTAACGCCGACCGAGTGCTCGAATTGTGCCGATAGCTGGCGATCTCTCGTCACAGCAGTCCAGCCGTCAGACAGGATCGCCGCGTTTTTTCGGCCGATATTTAGCATTGGTTCGATCGTGAAGAACATGCCGGGTTTGAGTTCAGGGCCCGATCCGGCCGCTGCTGAATGTACAACATTCGGTTCATCGTGAAATAATTGACCGAGGCCATGGCCGCAGAAGTCCTCGACAACGGACAGACGATTTTTTCGGGCGATGGCGCTGATCGCGCCGCCGATATCGCCGAGCCGTGCGCCGGGTTTTACCGCTTCAATGCCAGCCATCATGGCATCGTACGTCACGTCCATGAGGCGCTCGGCCTTCCGTCTTGGTGTTCCGGCTGCGTACATGCGCGAATGATCCCCATGCCAACCGTCAAGGATCAGTGTGACGTCTATGTTCAGAATATCCCCGTCCTTCAGAACTTTATCACTCGGCATGCCGTGGCAAATGACATGATTGAGAGAGATGCATGATGCGTAACGGTAGCCGCGATAGCCTAGCGTTGCTGGTAGCGCGTTATTGTCCATGATGAATTGAAGGATCAGGTCATCCAGGTAGGAAGTTGTGACGCCGGGCTTAACTTCAGGGACGAGAATATCGAGACATTCGGCGACCAGGCGACCAGCCTTCCGCATGCCCTCGAAACCGGATTCATCGTGAATCCTGATGTCTCCCGGCTTTCTTGCGAGGATAAGGTCAACATCGGTCACAGAATGATCCATGTCTTTGCTCCATAGAATTATCGCCGCCAGGGGATACGGCGGCGAACGCAAATCTCTTCCAGACTGATTTGGCAGTCATAGCACAAAATTTCCACCCCGGCGTCTGCTGCTTGGTAAAAAGCTTCGTGATAATTCATATCGACGTCCGGCGCGGTCGCCAATTCATTGCAGTCCGAGCGCTGAATAATGAAGAGCATCACCGCCCGATTTCCCGCCGCTTTCTCCCCCATCAGGTCTCTTAGATGCTTGGCACCTCGGCTTGTCACGCTATCGGGAAATTCGGTCAGGCCCGGCGTGCGCATGAGGTGGCAGTTCTTCACCTCGACATAGGTTCTCAGATCCTCGGACTCCAGCAGGATATCTATGCGGGAATTAGTGCTGTACCGGACTTCGCGCCGCAAATTGTCGAACTCGGCAAGTTCCACGATTTTGCCGCTGCGAATGGCTTCTTCGGCGAGTTTGTTCGGGTTGTTGGTGTTGACCGAGACGAGCCCCCCATCTGCTTCCACGAGTTCGAGCGTCATGGGCAGCTTCCGTTTCGGGTTGTGAGACGTGGACATCCAGACCCGCATGCCGGGATCCTTCAGCCCCATCAGCGACCCGGGATTTGGACAGTGCACAGTCGTCACGCCGCCAGAGACCAGCTCCACATCCGCCAGGAACCGCTTGTAGCGCTTGATCAGACGGCCTTCTGTCAGCGGTGGCAAATGCATCGGTCTGGGCAAACCCGTTCAAAAGGTGCAGAATATTTTTGCGCGACGTGCCACGGAAAGTTGGCCGCAGGCAAGAGGAGGAAAGGCATGGACGGTTCTTCAGCAGTCTTCAACAGATTCAATGTAAAGCGGTTATCTCCGGCGATTGGTGCCGAGTTGCTCGACGTTGAGCTTGTTCATTTGGACGATGACCTCATTCAGGACATCCGATCGGCCCTACTTACATACAAAGTGATTTTCTTTCGCGATCAGACGATTGGGCGTGAAGAACATATCGCACTCGCTCGCCGGTTCGGTGATTTGGAAATCCACCCTGCGACCCCGAAGGACCAGCCTGACCCGGAAATTCTGAGGATCGCCCACGGTGCTAATAGCAAAGGTCAGGAAAACAATTGGCATTCCGACGTGACGTGGCGTGCTGAACCCTCCCTCGGTTCAATTCTGAGGGCTATCGAATTACCTGATGTTGGCGGCGATACCCTCTTCGCAAATATGAACCTCGCTTATGAGGACCTTGATGATGAACTGAAAGAGCGGCTCTGCGGGATGGTGGCTGTGCATGATATTGCCCGTGTATTCGCCAAGCGCCTGAATAAGGACGCCAACTCGCTCCACGACAAATTTCCACCCCAGGAACACCCTGTCATCCGAACCCACCCAGAGACCGGTGAGCGCATTCTTTATGTGAACATCGCTTTTACAAGTCACATAAAGGATATGGATCCCGCTGAAAGCGATGCGCTGCTCGCCAGGCTTTACCGTACGGCGTCCCGGCCCGAGTATCAATGTCGTTTCCGTTGGGCACCTGGTTCAATTGCCTTCTGGGACAACCGTGCCTGTCAGCACTATGCCGCGAGCGATTACTTTCCCGCTGTGCGGATCATGGAACGTGTCACGATTCAGGGAGATCGGCCCTATTTCGACGCCGCTGCCTGACATTAATGTCAAGCGGATCTCCTTAAGGAAGGCTTGCCGGTTCTGCCAGCGGCGCGCACGCTATGCAAAACAGCCTCGATTTACGGAGAATATGATGGGCAGCTTGAATATCAGCAGACTAATGTTTGGCAGCGCATATGCCGCGCTTCTGGCGGCTTGTCAGGTCGCTGCGCCACCTCAGCCAGTGTCTCTGCTCACGGAAACGGCTGCACAGGATGCGACAAGCATAGCCAGGGAAGAGCTTATTGCTCCCAAGACTATAGCTTTTACCGAGGCTGGTGTCGCTGCTCTTGAAGCCCGAATGGTTCAGTATGTGGCAGATGGGAATATCTACGGCATCGCGACGCGGCTTGTGCAGGGCGGCGAGATCATTAGCGATTACAAAACCGGAGTGATGCGACTGGAAGCGCAGACCCCCATTGCCGACGATACGATCTACCGCATCTACTCGATGACAAAACCGATGACCGGTGTCGCCATGATGATGCTCTGGGAGGAAGGTGCATTCTCCCTCGATGATCCGGTAACGGAGTATGTCCCGGAGTTTGAGGGCCTTCGGGTTATGGACGGCATCAACGAGGACGGTACGCCAATCCTTGTGGATCTGGGGCGGCCGCCAACCATGCGGGAGTTGATGAGCCACACTGCAGGCTTCGCCTACGGCCTTCGCGGTGATGATCCGGCGAACAGAGCATTCCGAGAGCGGGAGATACTGCGTGCGCCGGACCTGGAAACATTCATAGGCCGCGTTGCTGATGTGCCGCTGCTGTTCCAGCCGGGCGAAGCGTGGTCATATAGCGCCGCCGTCGATATCCAGGGCTATATCATTCAGAAACTCTCCGGTCAGAGTTTCGGTGATTTCCTCCAAACGCAAATGTTCGAGCCGCTGGGCATGGTCGACACAGCTTTCGCCGTCACACCGGAAAAGTACGGCCGTTTCAGCGAAGTATATGGTCGCGACCCTGAATCTGGCGCACTTGTTCCAGTTCCTTTTCCCGAGGTTCAATTCACTCCGGAAACGGTTGCGTTTGAATCGGGAGGTGGCGGCCTAACGTCCACGAAGAATGACTATGCTCGTTTCTGTCAGATGCTTCGGAACGGTGGGGAGCTCGATGGCAGTCGAATTCTGACGCCCGAAACCGTCGAACTTATGCGCACCAACGTCCTGACTGATGGTATCATGCTCTCGTCCGACGGAGCCAATCAGGGTGACACCCGGCCGGGCATAGGCTTCGGTCTCGATCTTGGGATCATTACAGACGCTGAAGCGGTTGGTCAGCCATACGGAGAAGGGACTTATTTCTGGGGCGGTGCAGCCGGGACTTGGTTCTGGATAGATCCTGAGAACGATCTGTACTTTATCGGAATGATCCAGACGTTTGATCGCGAGGGTCCGATTGGGGATATCCGTGCGGTGTCAGCGGATCTTGTTTATGCTGCGATGGCAGATGAGACGGTTGCGGTCGTGCCTTGATGCGTCTTTCGCGACGTCCGGATTGCCTTAGCTGACCTATGGCGTGTAAAGCCGGGTTATGACCAATTCCTCACTTACAGCCGCCGTTGTCTTGATCGGTGATGAGATCCTGTCTGGCCGGACGCAGGATGTGAATCTTAAACAGATTGCCGACTATCTCACTCCCTACGGAATTCCGGTAAAGGAATGCCGAACCGTTCCAGACGTCGAAGAAGAAATCGTGGCGGCAGTAAATGCGCTTCGAGCGCGTTATACTTATGTCTTCACCACGGGCGGCATTGGGCCGACGCATGACGACATCACCGCCGACTCGATCGGGGCAGCCTTCGGCGTTGAGGTTGAAGAGCACCCCGAGATCATCGAAATCCTTGCTGAGCGTTACAAGAGCGTGGGCCGCGAATTTAACCCGGCGAGCCGACGCATGGCGCGCGTGCCCAAGGGAGCGGTTCTCGTAAAGAACACGTCGACGGGTGCACCAGGTTTCCGAATGGAAAACGTTTTTATTCTCGCAGGTGTGCCATCCATCGCTCAAGCGATGCTCCAGGCGATAGGGCCTCAGCTTGAAACCGGTGCTGTTGTTCACTCGATCACAGTGCGCGGTGTTGGCGCGGTGGAAAGTGACATCGCCGCCGGGCTGACAGCTCTTGCGGAGGAAATGCAGGATGTATCACTGGGGTCCTACCCCTGGTTCAAAACCATGGATGATCGCGGTGTAAATCTTGTTGCGCGCAGCACGGATGAGGCGTTGCTAAGCTCTGTTTCAGAACGAATGATGGGGTTGTTTGCAGCCGCTGGAATAGAGTCTGAACTCGTCCTTGGAGCGGGATAGATGAGACGTGTGCTGACGAGCTGGTCTGTCATTATCCTGTCCGCTGTTGCTTTTCTCGCCATCGGTTACTCGTTTTCGATTTACGCGCCTCAAACAGGCGAGCCTATTCTCGATATGGTTGCCAGCCGAGCCGATGTCCTGGCAAGACTGGACGCTATGGATGCAGATCAGAAAGCAGCGCATTTCCAGATGACACTGCTGCCTGATACCTTGTATCCAATTGCTTACGCCCTATTACTTGCAGGCTTGGCCATGCGGGCCTTTCCAGAGGCTGGCTGGTGGCTCGCAATTCCGGCTTTTGCCGCGGGCGGTATCGACATCATCGAGAATATAGTTCAGCTGATGGCGCTTCAGGGATCCGTCGGCCTGGTTGGCTTGAAGGCTGTACTCACACCCGCCAAATTTATTCTCTTTGTCTGCTCAGCTCTGATGGTGCTGGTATGCTGGCTATTGGTCGGGACCAAAGCTCTTCGGCGAAGGATGAAAGGCACGTGAGATACATGCTCACGGCGTCGCGTTCGCTTTGGACTCTCGGTCTTCTGTATCTTGGTCTGACGATCGGTTTCGGGATTGTCATCTACTTGTTCGACCTTCATATCATTGACGAGATCTCAGACCCTGAAAGGGTGCTCGCCGTCGTCTCCGGGTTCAGCCCTGAGCAGAGGCAGGCGCATTTCTGGATGACGCTTGTCCTCGATATGCCTTATCCGCTTGCCTACGGGGCATTTTATATCGGGCTCGCCTTGAGATTTTTTGGAAGATGGGGATCGCTGCTTGCGCTCCCGGCGCTCATCACCATCCCCGCCGACCTTTTAGAAAACATGGTGCAGTTGTTTATCCTCGGCGGTCATGAACAATTGGTCTGGATCAAACAGTATGCGACCCCGGTGAAGCTTGCTGGTTTCATACCTGCTTCTATCCTTGCGCTTGTCGCGATGGGGATCGCCATAAGACGCAGTTTTCAGGCTTCAAGCGATACAGACACAGACATCAGAGAGATCAGACCATGACAGAGCAAATTGTACTTGTAGAGAAAACCGGCGCGGTTGCGCTTGTGACGCTAAATCGACCGGACGCATTGAACGCGCTCAGCCGGGCCCTCCGCGCGGAGATCTGCCGTATATTCGACGAGCTAGCTGATGACGCTGATATCAGAGCCGTTGTGCTGACCGGCGCTGGCCGCGCGTTTACTGCCGGTGTTGATCTGAAAGAAGCCGGAGAGACTGGTTTTGCTCTCGGTGCTGATGGTGGCAATATCGATCTGGCGAAGGCGCTGGACAGTTACCCGTGGCCAATAATTGGCGCGATCAATGGGTTCGCCATCACCGGCGGGTTTGAGCTTGCCCTCATGTGCGACGTGCTCCTGGCCTCCTCAGAGGCAAAATTCGCCGACACTCATGCCAGGGTGGGCATCATGCCGGGCTGGGGCCTTTCCCAGAAACTGTCGCGGCTCATCGGAACGAGCCGCGCCAAGGAGCTGTCCTTTACGGGTAACTTCCTCGATGCTGAAACCGCTGCAAGCTGGGGGCTCGTGAACCGTGTCTATGCTGCAGATGACCTTGTTCCTGCTGCAATGAAACTCGCCGAGGAAATGACGTCTTGCGACCCGGCGCTCCTGAAAAACTATAAAGCCGTTATCGATGACGGGCTCGCGATGACATTCGGCGAAGGGCTCGAGCTGGAAATTCAGCGTTCAGCAGAGCACGCCAAAAGCGTCACGGCGGAGAGTGTGGAAGCCGCTCGTCAGCAGGTCACTGCGCGTGGTCGCGATCAGCAGGCTTAGGGGGCTTGCGGCCTTACTCATCCCGAGGCAGTTAGTGCTCTGTATGCGGGCGTGGTGAAATTGGTAAACACAGCGGACTTAAAATCCGCCGGCCGTTAAGGCCTTGCCGGTTCAAGTCCGGCCGTCCGCACCACCCCGCGACTGGGATCGAATCTCTTGGATCAAAGTGAGGGATGAATTGCCTTAACGACACTCGCGGTCATTCAAAAAAGAATAATCACTTCTAGCCTGCGAATGATTATCATTTATAATCTCGTGAGATGAAGCGGGTATTTCCGATACTAGGCTGGATGATTGCCATCACTTTTATGACTGGTGTTGTACTGCGCTGGCAGATCAACGGCTGGGCCTCGTTGGGCTGGCTCGCCCTTATAATCTCGATATCCGTTATCCGCGCGCCTCACTCGAAGCGTAATAAGTCCAACGTTATCACCGAGAAAAAGAGTGTGTCCGTCGAACGCGTGCTTCTGGCTCTGGTTGCGATTGGTGGGACCTTTATTCCACTCATCCATCTGGCGACGGGCATGTTGAGCTTCGCGAATTATCGCTTACCGGATTGGGCAGCGATTATCGGATTCATTCTTATTGTGCCGACGCTCTGGCTGTTCTGGCGGAGCCACACGGACCTCGGCCAAAATTGGAGCGTGACCGTAGAGGCGCGCGAGGGCCATACCCTCATTACCAATGGCGTGTACGGTCGTATTCGGCATCCCATGTACACTGCGATCTGGATGGGATTTCTGCTCCAGCCATTATTCGTTCAGAACTGGGTTGCTGGCTTCACCGGGATACTGAGTTTCGGACTGATGTATCTGCTGCGCGTGCCCTATGAGGAAAATATGATGAGAGAGCAGTTCGGAGAATCGTATGAAGCCTATTGCTCACGCACGGGACGGCTTCTTCCGAAGTTTAGCTGAGGAACTATACTGTCGTTTCTCGGGCACAAGAATACAGGGCGTTCACCGGCGAAGAGGCTTCGCCGATTATCCGCAATAATTTCTCTAGATACCCGGATATGCTTGACGACTCATGGAAGGCGAGACTTGATGTTTATTGCGCCGCACAATTGAAATTTGTGAAGGACATTATGAGTAGAATTGAACAGAGAAAAAATGGCTAGCTTGAAGACTATAGGTATCATTGGTGCCGGTCAGATGGGCAACGGTATCGCCCACGTTTGCGCGGTAGCAGGCTACGATGTCGTCATGAATGACATATCGCAGGAGGCGCTTGAACGCGGTATGTCCCTGATTGAAAATAACATGATGCGTCAGGTGAGCCGGGAAGTTCTCACGCCCGATCAGATGGACGCGGCTCTCGCGCGCATCACGCCATCCAGCAGTATGGATCCACTCGGAAGCGTAGACCTTGCGGTTGAAGCCGCGACAGAGAATCGAGAGGTAAAGGAAGCCATTTTTCGATCGCTTTGCCAGATTGTTCCGGACAGCGCATTTCTGGCGACGAATACGTCCTCGATTTCCGTGACCCGCCTCGCATCCATTACCGACCGTCCTGAGAGATTTATCGGCCTTCACTTCATGAATCCCGTGCCGGTGATGCAGTTGATCGAGATCATTCGCGGTCTCGCGACCGATCAGGATACCTACGAGATGGCGGTCGAATTTGCAGATCGATTAGGAAAAACGGTCACAAATGCCGAAGACTTCCCGGCGTTCATTGTCAATCGAATCCTGATGCCCATGATTAACGAGGCTGTGTATACCCTGTACGAAGGTGTTGGCACCGTGGAGGCGATCGACTCGGCCATGAAACTTGGTGCCAATCATCCTATGGGACCTCTGCAACTTGCAGACTTTATTGGATTGGATACCTGCCTTTCAATAATGCAGGTTCTCCATGATGGCCTCGCAGATACGAAGTATAGGCCCTGTCCGTTGTTGGTGAAGTACGTGGAAGCTGGCTGGCTAGGACGGAAAACCGAGCGGGGTTTCTACGACTATAAAGACAACAAGATGGTTCCGACTCGCTGATGGCAACCGCCATCCGCTCTCTGACAATTGCCGATTCCGCGAATGCCATCGCGCTTTGGCAGGATGCGGACCTCGTAGTGCCCTGGAATGATCCCGCAGCCGATTATGCACGGTCCATCGCCGCTGACAGCTCGGATATTCTTGGCGCGTTTGATGACGCCGGCACGCTGATTGCCACGGCTATGGTCGGATATGATGGTCATCGCGGCTGGATCTACTATCTCGCGACCGAGCCCTCGATGCGCAGATCCGGTGTTGGATTAAAGATCGTTAGAGCTGCCGAGGATTGGCTGCGAGAGCGAGGCGCGCCGAAAGTGCAGCTGATGGTCCGCAATTCAAATGACAAGTCGGTCGGTTTCTATACAGCACTCGGTTACGAAGTGTCCGACGTCCAGGTCCTTGGGAAAAGATTCGACTAATGTTTAGAATTCTACATGCGGCTTTGTTTTCGTTGGCCTTGATCATGCCTGCTGCCGCGGAAGACACTCCATTTTCTTCAGATCTTGTTACCTTCGGCAGCGCTCTCCCCGCGACGGCTGACGATACCAGGGATGATGGTATTTTGCGCGACGAAACCGGACGCCCGGTGACGCACCCGCTGATCGGTATGCCGCTCCCGGATTTCGATGCACCAACAGCAGATGGTGGCGTGTTTGACAGCGCACAGCTTGAGGGACAATGGACGATTCTCGTTGCCTGGGGCGTCTGGTGCCACGACAGTCGGAACGACATGGACAATATAGCCGCTGTCGCGTCTCGTGCCCACGCTACGGAGAATTTGGAATTCGTGTCGGTTCATGTCCCCTGGACGCCGGACCATCTGGATACGATGTATCGGAACTATGGTTCAGTCTCTGGCTATTTCGACGCTCGAGGCGTGTCCTTCCCAACGATTCTTGATGAGACCACTGACTTGCGGGCGGCTCTACAGATCCAATGGACCCCGACATATCTCGTCATTGGTCCCGATCTTAAGGTTCGCGGATATAGGACTGATCTGTCCAGGAGTGGTGATGGCGCTGTCGATCGATTTTTAGAGCGCGTCGCTTTACTCAGAGACGCCGGTTGAAGTTTCGGCCGCACATTCACTTTTTCGCAATTACAGTTGTGGATACCTTGCAAAAAAGGTGACGTCGGCGTCATACTTGTGCTGAGGAAACGTGGATACATAACATGAAGACTTCCATCCGACAGTTGGGGGCGATGATTGGCTTGGCTATGGTGCTTGCCGCATGCGGCGGTGGCGACCATGACGCTCATCAAGAGGCGCACCATGATGCAGGGAGCGCCGAGGCTAATTCAGACCATGCTGGCTCCGACCATCAAGCAGGCCCGGGTCATGCGTTTGCGGTGAAATCGATCCCTCAAGTCGAGGATACCTACGCTGATAACTTTGCGCTGCTCGACCATCGAGGTGAGTCCCACGAGCTCTTCTACTATTACGACGCATCAGCGATTGTCCTTATGATACAGGGCAATGGCTGTCCGATCGTCCGTAATGTCTGGTCGGACTACAAAGCGGTTCGTGACGAGTTTCAGGATCAGGGCGTCGAGTTTTTCATGCTCAATGCCAACCCTCAGGATAGCCGGACCGAGATATCCGAAGAAGCGGCTGATTACGCTATCGACCTGCCAATCCTGAAAGATGAAACACAGCTTATTGCCGCCTCACTGAATGTGACGCGCACGGCAGAAGTAATCGTGATTGATCCACAGACGTGGGAGATCCGCTATCGCGGTCCTGTCAATGATCGCATCGGTTATGAGCGCCAGCGGCCGGCGGCGCAGGAGCATTATCTAACTGACGCGCTTTCCGCGATCATCGCGGGTGAAGAGATAGAACGTCCTGCGCGCGCTACGAAGGGCTGTATCGTCAATATGCAGAGCGCATACGATCGGGCTGCTCACACCGAGATTACCTATGTCGATGATGTTGCGCCGATCCTCGCGGATAACTGCGTTACTTGCCACCAGGAAGGTGGCATTGGTCCATGGTCGATGGACGATTATGAGACGGTGCACGGTTTCTCTCCGATGATTCGCGAAGTCATCCGTACGCGGCGCATGCCACCATGGTCTGCAGATCCCGAGATTGGAACATTCCACACGGCGCGTGAGCTGACGACCGAGCAACGCCAGACGCTCGTTCGGTGGGTCGAAGCAGGCGCGCCGAGGGGTGACGGTCCTGACTTGCTCGCTGAGCTGGAAACGTCTGCTCCCGAGTGGCCCCTCGGTGAGCCCGACCTCATCGTTACCGCGCCCGCCTTTGATGTGCCTGCCACTGGCATTATAGACTACCAGTTCCCCACTGCGCCTAACCCGCTGAATGAAGACAAGTGGGTTCGCGCCATTACCGTCCTGCCGGGTGACAGTACCGTGGTGCACCATGCGCTTGTGGGGTCTTCTGAAAATACTACCGAGCCAGGTAATGGCACCCAGGAAGACGTATTCGACAACTATCTGGTCGGTTTCGTGCCCGGCTCAGAATCCTATGTATATCCCGAGAATACCGGCGTTCTTGTCAAAGCTGGCGGTGAGTACCGCTTCCAGATGCACTATACGACGTCAGGCAGAGCAACCACGGATCAGACCCGTATCGGACTTTACTTCCACGACACGCCGCCGGAGCATGTCCTCCGCCAGCAGGTTTCGCTAAATCCGCAGATCGCCATCGCTCCGAACTCTGCGGACCACGCTGAACGGGCCTATTTCGAGTTTGACCATCCGGCCAAGATACACCTGCTATTTCCGCACGCGCATTATCGCGGCAAGTCCAGCAAGTTCTATCTGATCTATCCCGATGGCAGTGAAGAGGTCATTCTGTCGGTCCCGAAGTACGACTTCAACTGGCAGCACAATTATGCCCTCGAAGAACCGATCCTTGTCGAGGCTGGAACAAAACTCGTGCACGAGACGATCTTCGACAATTCATCGCGCAACTTCGCCAATCCCGATCCCGATCGCGTAGTTCCCTGGGGGCTGCAGTCCTATGACGAGATGCTCTATGGCAGCTTCTTCTTCCAGTGGGCTGAAGAAACGGCGGACAATCCGGTACACGATACGCTGCTGTTCGATCTCCGCCAGTTCTATGGCTTTGCCGATACGGATATGGACGGTGCCTTCTCTCTCGCCGAGATGCCGGGGGACATGCGGCGCGCCTTTGAAAATGGGCAGTTGAGCCCCGCCGACGTCAACGATAACGGCAAGCTGGAAATCATGGAATTTTACAATCTGCAGAAATTCCAGCAGCGCTTTGGCGGTGGTCGGTAGACGGACCACCGAAAGTACGTCAGCCCGTCCGCCTAACCGGAATTCGAGTTAGTCGTCGTTGTTCAGGCTGAACAGGCAGATCGCCAGTAGCAGCGTCGCGACCACGCCAGAGGCCCCGGCCACCGGTGATGGCAGGAAACCGTCCCGGCCAAACATGATCAGGATCGCATTCGCTGCTAGCGCGACCCCGCCGGCCAGAGCCGTCAACCCGCCGAGCGCCCGGCTGCCTTCGCCCATCTTGCCCATGCCGATCACCAAAGCGGCGAGGCCGAGCAGCACTTTCGCTGCATAGTAGGCGAAGAATGAGAACGCGAAGATTGATCCCGCCAATACAGCGAGTTCACCGCCTGCCTGGGAGGCGTCCCGCGCCGGGCCAAACTGCACGAGCCCCACGCCGACCTGCACTACATTCAACACCGCGCTGAACGCAATTGCCGAAAAGGCGAGCGTGTAGCGCTTTGCCATGGCGAGGGCGGAGCCAGCCAGCGCAGCGAGCACGACAAACAAGAGCGCTTCCAATCCCCAGAGGATCTGGCGGTCCACTTCCGGCGCTGTGATGTAGAGGGCGGTGTAGATCGGCTGCGAAATCGCGGCCAGCAACAAGAGTGCCGCGACGGCTTTTGTGGTGCCGCTTCGTGTAAGTTCCATGGTGAGCTCCCCAGATGATGTTTTCCCCTTCCATCTCCTCACCGACGTAAAAGTCAAGGCTGAGCCGGGATCACATTCACTTGATAATCTTCATGCGGAAGTGTGCGAAGGCGGTTTTTTCTTTCGACGACGAAGCGGACATTGCGAACCCAATAACCTAATACCATCGGTCTTCAGATTCTAAGTTTATTAAGTCTCATAGCGCACCCTGAAGCCAGTAATTTTAGTGGGATATCAAAGGTGCGCCGCCTTCTGCAAAATAGTGTCGTTCGTCTCTTTACAGGGCGACACCGCTTCGTCGTCGATTGCGATTTTGGTGGGATCTCGGTCAATGTGT
This sequence comes from Pseudomonadota bacterium, assembly GCA_039028055.1. GTDB lineage: Bacteria > Pseudomonadota > Alphaproteobacteria > Caulobacterales > Hyphomonadaceae > CALLCD01. The sequence continues at coordinate 25,905 of JBCCIW010000002.1, forward strand.
CCAACCTCCCAATCGAAGTCTTCACCCAACGGCGCTTCCCTATAAGGTCAGGCGTCTACGGGGCACTGTCTTCAGATACCAAACTACTTCTATTTCGGAGACATCGATTATGGGGGTTACTGCAATCGCCTTCTTATTTCAGCTTGGACTGTGAAGGACTGGTAGAGGTCAACCCTTATTTCGCGCGCCGAATATTCGGAGTTGGACTGCTTGCTATTTCCGCGGTCCTTTTCGCTGTTGGCGTCACTTTAATACCAGCAACTATAGACGGACGTGCGCCTGCTCACATGCAAGCTTTCATACTGGGCGAAATTGCCATGCTATATGGGGTAATGGTCTTGGAACGAGCGTGGAAGTTGACGGCTTTCAAAGCGTTGCTGGTTGCTGTTGTAGAACCCAAATAGTCCTGTAGTGATTATCCAAAAAGCGGACGTAACCCGCGCTTTTCGCTCCAAAACACCAACCGCGCCGATTTCTGGTGTGTTTGTTGGTGTCATTTCTGGAGACAGGCCGCGTTCTGTGCCGGGGATAGACCCACCTGATTAGATCGACGCTCAGCTGGCGATAACGGCATCGATCAGGGCGATGGCGTCGTAGCTTGCCCAGTCCAGCTCGCCTGAATATCGCGCGATCTCGATGCCGTTCCGGTTATAGAGGATGCTGGTGGGAAAGCCGCGGGCTTTGAAGTCGACATAGGCGAGGTCGAAGTCATTGGCCTGATACGCCCCGAGCGCGCTGCCAGTCCATTCGGTGAGACGTGCTTTCACGCTGTCACGGATCTCGAGATCGTCCACGCTGATGGCGACAACTTCGAAGTTCTCCCCACCGCGGGCTGTTTGCAGTGCGCCGAGGGTGGGCATTTCCTTTTCGCACGGCGCGCACCAGGTGGCCCACAGATTGACGAGGACGACCTTGCCCTGAAGGTCTGCCATGGACATGGGCTGATCGTCCGGTCCTATAAAGTCCTGACCGCCCGGCGCGGTGCCCGCATAGGTGAATTCGAGGCCGGACAGATCGCCCTGGGCGAATCTCAGAAAGGGAATCTGTTCGTCGGGTCCGCCCGCGGCGCTGCCGAGGACGTAGACAATTGTTCCCGCAAGGCCCAAAAGCATCGCGATAATGAACGGGCGTGTGCGAATGCGCGCCATGGAACTCTCCTGCAGGAGCTCGACGATATGGCCGACAGTCGGCAAAAAAGCCAGCAGATGTGGGGCGGGCGCTTCGCCGCACAGCCCTCAGACATCATGGAATCGATCAACGCTTCGATCGATGTGGATCAGCGCATGGCGCTGGAAGACATCGAAGGCTCCAGGGCCCATGCAGCGATGCTCGCGGCCTCCGGCATCATCTCCGAAGCGGACAATGACGCCATACAAAAGGGCCTTGCGGATATAGTTCAGGAGATTCAGGGGGAGACGTTCCCGTACTCGCGGGCCCTCGAAGACATTCACATGAATATCGAAGCGCGTTTGAAAGAGCTGATCGGCGAGCCGGCCGGGCGGCTTCATACGGCGAGATCGCGCAATGATCAGGTTGTGACCGACTTTCGGCTCTGGGTTCGCGGGGCTCTGGGCGAGGCGTCAGACCGGTTGGAAGCTCTGCAATGCGCATTGGTTCACCGAGCCGGGGAGCATACTGGAACCGTCATGCCCGGCTTCACCCACCTTCAGACCGCCCAGCCGGTGACCCTCGGCCACCATCTGCTTGCCTATGTGGAGATGCTGGATCGGGATCGCGGGCGCCTTGGCGATGCCCAGGTGCGGCTCAATGAATGCCCCCTTGGCGCTGCAGCTCTCGCTGGAACGGGATTTCCGATAGACCGCGATATGACGGCTGAGGCACTCGGCTTTGACCATCCCATGGCGAATTCGCTGGACGCCGTGTCTGCGCGGGATTTTGCGCTCGAGGCGCTCTCCGCACTTTCCATAGCGGCAACCCATCTGTCGCGCCTTGCCGAGGAGATTGTTCTCTGGACGTCAGCCCAGTTCGGATTTGCCAGCTTGTCCGATGAATGGTCGACCGGATCATCGATTATGCCGCAGAAGCGCAATCCCGATGCGGCTGAGCTCGTGCGCGCGAAAGCGTCGCTAATTTCCTCGAAATTTGCCGCGCTGCAGGGGGCAGTAAAGGCACTTCCGCTCGCCTATGCCAAGGACCTTCAGGACGACAAATCCCTGACCTTTGACGCGTTTGATACGTTCGACCTCTGCGCCCGTGCGATGGCTGGGATGGTCGAGACCATATCATTTCATCCTGATGCGATGCGGGCGGCGGCGTCGAAGGGGTTTTCGACGGCGACCGATCTCGCGGACTATCTGGTGCGCGAGCTGAAAATGCCGTTTCGGGATGCGCACCACGTGACCGGCAGGCTGGTCGCTGTTGCCGAGGCGGCCGGTAAGGATCTCGCCGATTTGTCACTTGGAGAATTGCAGCAAGAGGAGTCACGTCTGACCCACGATGTTTATTCAGTTCTGACCGTTGAGGCATCGGCGGCGAGCCGGGTGAGCTATGGCGGAACCGCGCCCAAACGTGTTGCCGAACAGGTTGCAGCGTGGAATGAAAGACTGAACACTGGTGCAGGAGACAGTGATGACGAAACGGACAGTTAAACTCGTACTCGGCGTTGCTACCGCTGCAATGATCCCGACCGCTTGCGGTCTGCGTGGGGGCTTGCAGCGCCCTGATCCGATATTTCGGGATGTGGCACCTGTCGAGCAGACGATCGAACAGGAAGTCGAGACCGAACAGAACGAAGGCCCGCAACTCAATGAATTCGGAGGGGAAATTCCGGAGACTACCGAAATTGATACGGTCATTGAGTCCGCCATTGAAGAGGCCGTCGCAGGCGAGTAGTCGGGGTCGGAATTGCATCATTTTCACTATCGAAACGGAACGCTTCACTGCGAAGACGTGGACTTGGCCGCCATTGCGGAGACTGTTGGCTCGCCGGTCTATGTGTATTCCACGGCGACGCTGCGCCGCCATGCTCAAGTCATCGCCGGGGTTTTCGACGGGCTTGATTGCCTGATTGCCTACTCGGTCAAGGCAAATGGGAACATCGGTGTTCTGGGGACGCTCGCCGCTGAGGGCTATGGCGCGGATGTGGTCAGTGCAGGCGAGCTTCGGCGTGCCCAGACGGCGGGCATTCCTGCAGAGCGCATTGTGTTTTCGGGTGTGGGAAAGACGCGAGATGAGATGCGGTTTGCGCTCAAGGAGGGTATTCACCAGTTCAACGTGGAGAGCGCGGCAGAATTAGAGGTTCTCTCAGAAGTGGGCGAGGCTGTCGGCAAACAGGCGCCCGTCGCACTCCGCATGAACCCTGATGTCGCTGCGGGCGGACATCCAAACATCTCCACGGGCAAGCAGGGTGATAAATTCGGTGTCCCATGGGGGCAGGCCGAGGGTCTGTACGCCCGCATTAAAGAACTACCGGGTGTCAAAGCCGTAGGTGTCGACGTGCATATCGGTTCGCAGATTGGCGACTTGGAGCCTATGGAAGCTGCGTTCCGTAAGACTGTGGGGCTTGCCGAACAGCTCCGACAGGCCGGGCATGACATTACTCGGATTGATCTCGGGGGCGGTCTCGGCATTCCTTACACGCAGGGCGATGCGCCGGCGCCGCCGGATGCTTATGCGAATATGATCCGCAGGGTGATCGGCGACATGCCGGTTCAGATCATCTTGGAGCCGGGGCGCGTGATTGCAGGGAATGCGGGGATACTTCTGACAAAAGCGCTTTACCATAAAGAGGCACCAGACAGGACATTTCTGATCGTTGATGCGGGAATGAACGATTTGATGCGGCCCGCGCTTTACTCCGCTCATCACGACGTCCTGCCGCTGGCGGAGCCCTCGGAAGACGGACCTATCCAGACGGTGGATATTGTCGGTCCCATCTGTGAATCGACGGACAAATTCGCCTCTGCACGGGATCTGCCGAAAATCGAACCCGGCGCTTACATCGCATTCCTTTCAGCCGGTGCCTATGGAGCCGTATTGTCATCACAATACAATGCGAGACCTTTGGTGCCGGAGGTGCTGGTGAATGGCGGCGACTATGCCGTTATTCGCAGGCGTCCTACATTCGAGGAGATGATAGAGCTGGAGCGCGTGCCCGATTGGCTAATTTGAGCGAAATCGCCGGACTTGGTCGCAAGGTCACCCAAACGCGTTTGGGGCTTGCGATGCTGCGTTATGTCCGCGCTTTCTGGCCGCTTATCGTTCTCATAGCGCTGTTTCTGACCATAGCGCTATTTGGCATTGTAGACCTGATGACACCGCGCGCTGCTGCGTTCTCGATGTTGCTGCTCCTTTTCGGATCCCTCATTCTCATTCTGCGCGGTCGAAGACGGTTGACCCGTACGTCCGAGGACGAAGCGAAACGGCTTCTTGATGCAACCTCGGATTACCGTCCGATCGCGGGTCTATCTGATCGCCCAAGTTCGCCGACACCCTCTGCGCAGTCACTTTGGAAAGCGCACCGGCAGCGCCTCAAACGGGCCGCTGAAGCGTTGCGGGTTCCAACTTTCAAGGACGAGTGGCGCATTATTGATCCCTATTACCTGCGGTTTGCCATGCCGTCAGTGCTGGCGATCGGTCTGATCGTCGCCTGGGGTGACGTGGGTGGACGACTTCAACGCGCTCTGCTGCCAGACTATGGTTCGCTTCTTGGAGCGGAGGACGTGCGCGTTGAAGCGTGGATCTCGCCTCCTGATTATTCGAGGCGACCCCCGGTTTTCCTGAAAGCTGATGGCAGCCCCGTACTGGTGCCTGCGGGGTCTGAGGTGACCGTTAGAGCGCAAGCGAGGTCGGCCCCCCGGCTTGTCCTGAAGGGTGATAATGATCGGTCGAGTCAGAAGCTCGAGAAAACACCGGACGGTGCCTACGAGACACGCGCCGTTGTCACCGAAGACACGGTTGTTTCGGTAAACTGGTGGGGTCGCCGTGCGTCCTGGGCGATTAGTACATCGCCAGATGCACCCCCGGTTCCGAGGTTCGAAGAGCCACCTGTCCTGGGCGAAAATGACAGGACAGAGTTCACCTGGGCCGTGGTAGATGATTATGGCGCTGAGAAACTTGAGCTGGCCCTGGTTCGTGTTGAGCCGCATCCAGCTGCCCCTGACGATGAACGCCGCGTATCGGTAGACCTGCCGGGGGCGTCGGTGCGTGAGGCGAGTGAAGAGGCCGCGCTCGATATGACACGGCACCCCTGGGCCGGCCTTATGGTTTCAGGTCGTCTCGTTGCTACCGACGGTGCGGGGCAGGAGGGCGACAGCGAGGCTTATGAATTTGTTCTTCCAGAAAAGCTGTTCCTAAGAAATCTGGCCCGGGCGACACAGGAGATCAGGGTTACGACGCTTCGCGAACCGCGCGCTTATGAGGAAGGGTATGTCGGACCAATCAACCCGCTAGAAAAAGCGCCTGAAGGTGTTCAGCAAGCCGCGCTGATGCTGGAAGCCGTCACGTTCAGCGGCGAAAAGTATTTTGATGATTACGGCCTGTTTTCGGGTCTTGCGGCAGCCCACGGAACGCTGAAGTCCGCGACGGCGTTGGAAGAAGCGTGGACTGTGGATGGCCTCCTCTGGGCCGTGGCTCTGAAGGCGGAGTATGGCAGTTCTGCGGATGCCTTAGCGGCGCTGCTAGCGGCGCGGCGAGCTCTGGAGCGGGCCCTGCGCGAGGGGGCCACTGAAGAAGAGCTGCAGCGTTTGACCGATGCGTTTCGACAGGCGGCAGAGAATTATGTTCAGGCCAAGTTGGCCGAAGCCATCGCTAACGGACTGCCTGAGGGCGCGGCCGAACAGGGATTGGACAATCAGCAGGCGGGCGGTGGAGGCGGCCCATCACTCGGCCAGAATTCATTTGAGGATATGCTGCAAGCCCTAGAGGATCTGGCGCAAACCGGCGCGCGGGATCAGGCGCGACAGTTGCTGTCAGACATCACCAACATGCTGGAGAACCTCGAGTTTCAACAGGGCAATGGGTCTGGTGGCGACGGATTTGCCTTGCCCAATCAAGGCGGCGAGGGTGAAGAAGGTGAGCAAGGCGAGGAAGAGCAGGAACTGGCTGAAAACCTCGAGGATCTGGCCGAAGCGCTCCGTGAGCAACGCGAACTGAACGATGATACTCTGGAAGCTGGCCGGGATGCTGAAGATGCCCGCCGCCGCTCAGGTGCCGGGGACGTGCCTGATCTCGGCAGTGAAGAGCTTGCTGAACGGCAGGAAGCGATCGGGGACCTTCTTGAGGCCTTGCGGGAGCGGGCCGAGCAGGGCGCAGGCGGCGGAGGCGAGGAAGGCGAAGAGGGCCTTCCGGGCGGGGAAGCAACGGAACGTGCTATTGATGATGCCTTGCGGGCCCAACGACGCGCTGAAGACGCTCTCAGGGAAGGTCAATTCGGTCGGGCCCAGCGCGATCAGGCCAGGGCGACGGAGCGCCTGCGTGATGTGGCGGGCGAACTCGCCAACGCGCTTGACGCGCTGCGGGAGGAAAATCAGAGGCAACAATCCGAACGCGATCCATTCGGCCGCGAGATCGGCGGTGCGAACTCTTCGGAGGGGATAGATGTTCCAGATCAATCGGAACGCCAGCGCGCGCTAGACATTCTGGAAGAGTTGCGGCGACGCTATTCCGATCCGGCTGACGACGATGAGCGCGACTATCTCGAGCGGCTTCTCGACCGGTTTTAGAGCTTTTGGAAAGCTGTTTTCACACCAATAAACACACCAGAAAACGGCGCGGTTGGTGTTTTCCGCCGACAGCAGATGAGGTGTTTCCGATTAATTGGCACCTGGGCTCCACCGCGTTATCTTCGAGGCTATATCCGGCCGTAATCGCTCTTGCGGCAACCGGGTTGCCGTTCCGAGATAAATGAAACCGGCAAAGCGCTCGTCTGCTGACAGGCCGAGTTGCGCGGCCACACCCTGATCGTAGCAGATCCACTCGCTCAGCCATACGCCTGCCCAACCGGATGCGTTCGCTGCCAACAGGAGGTTGTGGCAGACGGCACCGGCGGACAGTTCCTGCTCCCAGACCGGCGTTTTGTGCTCGGGGTTCGGTGAAGATACGACCGCAATTACGGTGGGTGCTCGCAGCAACCTCTGTCTCTCTATCTCCACTTTCTGTTCATCGACGTCCGGATTTTGCGCGGTGAAGATCTCCGCGAGAATATCGCCCGCCTGTTTGCGCGCGGTACCCTCGAATACGATGAAGCGCCAAGGTTCCAGGCGGCGGTGGTCTGGCACGCGGGCCGCGATGCGAAGAATGTCGTCAAGTTCTGCCCCGGTCGGCCCCGGGTCATCCAAAAAAGCCTTTCCGGCTGACCTTCGGAGCGCGAGCAGGTCACGGGCTTCTGCGCTCGATTGTGTTGCCGGAAGGGGGGTTCCCATATCCGGCTGGGGAGGAAATCGCTCTTTCATTGAAGCTGTCTAAAACGCCTTCGGACATAAGAGAAGTTATTCATGAAACAGCACCCATTTTCATAAAGAAGTGAACAGTGTTTGCTTTTTGAATAATGTATACCATATGAGGTATCAGTCCATTGAGGAGGGGCGAAGTGAGCGAGCACGTCGAGACAGAATTATCTCCTGCGGAAAGACGACGCCACAAGGTGCGCCAGACTATTATCGAAGCAGCAGAGCGCGTGTTTGCCGAGGAAGGCGAAGAGGGATTGTCAATTCGGCGTCTTGCTGACGAGATCGATTACTCTCCTGGTGCAATCTACAAGTATTTCAGTTCGAAGCAGGAACTGGTGGACGAGCTGAAAGAGGGTTTTTTCGGTTGTATCCTTGAAAAAATGGAAGACGTGCCAGCTGAGCGAGGCTCGTTTCTCGAGTATGCACAGAACTGCGTTGAGACTTATATCCGGACCGCTTTGGAGCGTCCGCATCATTACTCGGCAGCTTTTTCCGGGAGCAACCCTTTCGCTGAACGCGCACCTGACAATGATATCCTCAGCAATACGCGCCGCGCCTTTGAGAGATTTCATGAGGTCTTTGAACAGGGCGTTGCAAACGGCGTTTTTCGGTCTGACCTAGATACATATCTGGCCGCCAAGTCGATCTGGGCGTCTTCCCACGGCCTCGCTCAGCTGATGGGTCACCTGCCAGATATGGCGTCTGGATTTTTCGTTGGTCCGGTCCATGATTCAGACCATCTCATAAAAACCCATGCTGCGCTTCTGATCAAAGGAGTTACGGCATGACCCGCATATATGCACTGGGCGTCTCAAGCGCATTTAACAAAGTATCCTCCCAGAGATCTGGAGTATCTAATAATGGATGAAGTCATCGAAACACGCGAGAAGAAGCCGACCTTTGTCAAAGGAGCTGCGTTTCTGCTCCTGCTCGGTGGGATCATCGCAGCTCTGGTGATGGTCGCTCTCACGCAGCGTTCCGCGGAGGGGCCTGCCGTCGCGACGCGTGTCGCTCCAGCTGTGATGGTGGAAACTGATATGGTTGCGTATGAGAGTGCGTTGGTGCTCGAGGAGCGGTTTTCAGGTATCGTGCAGCCGAGGCGTACAAGCCAGCTCGGTTTCTCGAGCGGTGGCCGGATCGACAGGATTACGGTGGACGTTGGAGATCGCGTTACCGAAGGGCAGATGCTCGCTCGGCTCGATACGCGTGATCTCGGGTCTCAGTTAGCCGCGGCTCAGGCCACCGTCGAAGAGGCGCGGGCGAACTACAATCTCGCTCGAGCAACGGTGACCCGCCAGCAGACACTTCTTGAGAGAGGTCATGTTTCGCAGCAGCGCGTTGATGAGGTGGAGGCCTCCGCCAACGCTGCAGCTGCGAGGATTGAGGCGGCGCAGGCCCAGGCAAATACGCTTCGTGTGGCCATAGATCTGGCATCTATCCGCGCTCCTTATAGCGGCACGATTACAGCGCGTATGGGAGATGAAGGGGCGATTGCTGCGCCTGGAGTAAATGTACTTGAACTCGTCGAAACCGGTCTGCTTGAAGCACGGATCGGCCTGCCCCAAAAAGCTGCTGCTAATCTGAATGCTGGCAAGGTCTATCAACTGGCGTCTGCGACTGGTTTCGTTGAAGCCACACTGCGCGCTGATACTGGAGTGATTGATCCGACGCGCAGGACCGTTACTGCGGTATTTGAAATCGTTGATCCTGAAACGGTGGCCGCCGGTGCCGTTGTTCGGCTTCCGATCGACCAGCCTATAGACGAACGCGGGTTTTGGGTGCCGGTCACGGCATTGTCTGAGTCCCAAAGAGGCTTGTGGTCGATCTATGCTGTTGAGCGCGATGGAGCGGGTTACGTCGTTGCGCCAAGACTCGTTGAGATCGTTCACTCGGATGCCGATCGGGCCTTCGTTCGCGGCACACTCGAAAATGGTGAGCGCTTCGTGAGTGATGGCCTGCGAAGATTGGTTCCCGGACAGCCGGTGCGGCTCTCGCAAGCAAACAGTGCGTCGATCGAGGCTCTTGGAACTTCTGGAGGGTTGAACCCATGAACCGGTTCAACTGGCGGACTCTTTTCTATCGACTGCCGCGACTAACAATACTCACGATACTGATTATACTGGCTGGGGCGTTGGGCGCGCTACTGACGCTCGGGCGTCAGGAAGACCCGACACTTATTGAGCGCTTCGGTTTTGTGCTGACGACTATGCCGGGTGCTGACGCTGAACGCGTGGAAGCTCTGGTGACGGACCCAATCGAGCAGTCGCTTCGTGAGCTTGTTGAGGTCGAGCAGGTGGATTCCACTTCACGGGCAAACATTTCCCAGATCAATATTCAGATTGATGAGGCCCTTAGCGAAGCAGAAGTGGACGACGCCTGGACGCTCATCAGGTCCCAGGTTGAGCAGGCGCGAGCCCGGTTACCTGCCGAAGCGTCGGTTCCCGTCGTGGAACGGCAATACATCGGTGCCGCCACGATGATTGTCTCGCTGGTCTGGGAAGAAGATCGCGAACCCGAATTAGCCATCATGTCCCGCATGGCTCAGAATCTTGCCGACGACTTTCGGAACCATTCCGGAACGGAAGAGGTGAATATACTCGGCCTGCCGACGGAAGAAATTCGCGTCGTCATGGATACAGATGCGCTTGCCGCGGCCGGACTTTCAACGCGGCAAGCCGCTGCGTTCATCGCGAATTCCGACGCGCGAACCCCTGCCGGGCAATTACGCACTGGCGGTAGTAATCTCAATCTTGAAGTCGACGGCGCATTCGATTCCATTTCGCGTATCCGGTCCGCACCGCTTTTCCAGAGAAATGATGGTTCGTCGGTTAGGGTCGGTGACGTTGCCAGCGTGTCAAAGGGCCTCCGTGATCCGCCAGACGTCCTGAATTATACCGACGGCAAGCGTTCCGTTCTGGTCGCTGCATTTATTCAACCTCAGCAACGCGTGGATCTATGGGCCGCTGGCGCGCGGGAAATCCTTTCGGACTTCAAGGCCAATTCTCCATCCAGCATCAGTGTTGATCTTGTGTTTGACCAGAGCGTCTACACTGAGGCCCGCCTGAATGGCCTCGCCAAGAACCTCGCATTCTCGGCGCTAATCGTTTTTGGTGTCCTGTTTTTTGCTCTGGGCTGGCGCTCGGCGCTGGTCGTCGGTCTCGCTCTCCCCCTGACGATGGGCCTTGTTCTGATTCTCTTCAATTTCTTCGGTATTCCTCTGCACCAGATGTCGGTGACTGGCCTTATTATTTCGCTCGGCCTGTTAATCGATAATGCGATTGTCGTGGTCGATGAGTACGACCAGTTACGTATGAAGGGTGTGGAACGACTCGAAGCCATTGATCATGCGCTCGATCATCTCTTCGCTCCTCTCGCTGCATCGACGCTGACGACTGCCCTTGCTTTCGTGCCAATTGCGACCTTGCCTGGTGGTGCTGGGGAATTTGTGGGTATTATCGGCCTCGCCGTAATCTTCTCCGTGGTTTCGTCTTTCTTCCTTGCCATGACGGTTATTCCAGCCGTCGCGGGCAGGTTCGATTCCGTGAATCGCATGCTCGGGAAAAAACGCTGGTGGCGCGATGGCGTGACCATCGACGCCGTAAGCGATGGCTATCGCTGGACAGTGGGTGTCGTGCTGGCATTCCCGCCGATCGGCATTCTTGTGGGAATCGTGCCGGCCATGATCGGGTTCAGTCTCGGTGGCAGCTTGCCATCGCAGTTCTTTCCGCAGACAGAACGAGACCAGATGCAAATCGAGCTGGTACTCTCGCCTGAAACCTCGATTGCTGAAACCGTCAGGACGACCGAACGGGCAACCGAATTGCTGCTGGCTGAAGATGGTGTGACGGGCATTAACTGGACCATCGGCGAGCGTGCCCCTCGCGTTTACTACAATGCATTCAATAGCGCTGAAGGACTGACAAATTTTGCGGCTGGTTGGGTTCAACTAGACGGTCCGAAACGCGCCCGTCAGATTGTTTCTCGCCTGCAAGACCAGGTGCGCGATGAGTTTCCAGAAGCACAGTTTCTTGTCGTTCCGTTTGAGCAGGGGCCACCGATTAGCGCACCAATTGAGATGATCATCTCTGGTCCGGACCTTGCCACGCTGAATGAGCTGGGCAACGAAGCGCGGCGAATTCTATATCAGACCCCCGGCGTGACTTATACCACGTCCAGCCTGCAACTCGGCGCTCCTAAGGTGACGTTTGAAGCCGATGAAGTTGCCTCTGTTCTCGCAGGTTCTCGCCTCGTTGATCTTGCGCAGGATGTGAGTGCAGAGCTTGAAGGTGTCATTGCCGGCAGTGTGCTCGAAGGGGTTGAAGAGTTGCCTGTTCGGGTGCTCGCATCTGACCGCCGCCGGGCCGAGCTGTCAGATCTGAGATCGAAGACGATCGGGGCAGGACCCGGCGATTTAGGTACGCCTATTTCTGCGCTTGGTGATGTCCGCCTTGAACCTGACACTGCTGTCATTACCCGGCGTGATGGAGAGCGCATAAACAACATCCAGGCCTTTCTGGAGCCATATACGCTTCCAGCGCCGTCACTCGGTGCCTATAGAAACCTGCTCGACGAGTCAGATTTTGACATGCCGCCTGGTTATGAGGTGACTTTCGGCGGCGAAGCCGAGGCAAGCGGTGATGCGATGAGCAGCCTTCTCGCATTGGCCATTCCGCTGATTCTGATGATCACCGGGGCTGTAGCGCTCGTATTCAACTCCTTCCGCATGTCATTGCTTGTCTTGACCTCAGGCTTCTTATCCATGGGCATGGCCTTCGCCAGCGTGTGGTTGTTCAACCTGCCGATGGGATTCAATGCCATCATAGGCTCGCTTGGGCTTCTGGGGATTGCGATCAATGGATCGATTGTTGTGCTTACCCAATTGCGATCCGATGAAGCGTCAATGGCTGACGATGTAGTCGCGCAGCGCGAGGTCGTGGTCGATGCAACGCGCCATATCGTGGCGACAACTCTCACGACAATGGGCGGCTTTGTGCCGCTTATTCTTACGAGAGACCCATTCTGGCTGCCTCTTGCGAGTTCAATTGCCGGGGGCGTCTTCGGGTCTGCGTTGCTCGCGCTTTACTTTGTGCCCGCCGTTTTCCGGATAATGACGATGAGGCCTTTCGCGAAGATGCTAGGCTTTCTTACGGGGTCTGGCAGGCGCTCTCCGGCACCAGCTGAATAGCGGCACGGGTTGTATTCGGTAGCACATCACGCCATGTGCTTCTGGCAGAGACAATAGGAGACCAGGCCATGACAGATCAGGCTATAAGCGAAACAGTTTCGTCAGTAGCGCCGCCGGTATGGTCTCAACTTCGCTTTGAAGCTGGCGAGGCCGCCCGCGAAGAGCCGTCCCTTGCGAGCTATATTACAGCGACGATCCTTGATCATGAGCAATTTGCCTGTGCGCTTGGATTTCGTCTTGCAGACCAGTTAGCGGATGCGCAAGTCACGTCCCTGCAGATTCGTACAATTTGCGAGGAAGCCTATCGAGCAGACCCCGATATCGTTGCCGCAGCTGAGCGCGATATGCAGGCTGTGTTTTCGCGCGATCCGGCGTGTCATCAGATGTTGCAGCCATTTCTCTATTTCAAAGGGTTTGCGGCATTACAGTCCCATCGCATCGCTCATTGGCTATGGGGGCAGGGACGTGCGACGCTGGCCTTCTACTTCCAGAGCCGGGTATCGAAACTATTTCAGGTGGATATTCATCCTGCCACACAAATCGGGTCGGGGGTCATGCTCGACCACGCGACCGGTATTGTTATCGGGGAGACCGCTGTCATCGGTGATGACTGCTCAATCCTTCAGGGGGTAACGCTTGGGGGTACGGGCAAGGAAGTCGGTGATCGGCATCCAAAGATCGGGAGAGGCGTGCTGATCTCTGTCGGCGCGAAGGTCCTCGGCAATATCAGAGTTGGTGATGAAGCGAAAATTGCGGCGGGCAGTGTCGTGCTCAAAGATGTGGACTCGCGTTGCACGGTTGCAGGTGTCCCTGCCAGACCCGTTGGCGGTCCATGTGCTGAAGCGGCGAAGAACATGGACCAGATGCTTCCGGATGTTCTGGACTATTCGATTTAGGTGCCGCGGTCTTTGCCGCTTGCCTTCAACGCGACACAGTTTACTTTCCGCGCCATACTGAAAAGGATCTAAGATGGAACGCGAAGAAACCCTTCGGCTAGAAGCCTATTTAAAAGAGAAACTTCATCCGGGCCTGCGATTGGTGCCGAGAGACAAGACTGATGACAGTGTTGAGGTTTATCTCGGTGCTGAGTTCCTGGCTGTGGTCTACAAAGACGTGGATGAAGGCGAGACAGCTTATCAGTTTCAGATGACTGTTCTGTCTGAAGACTTAAGCGGCTGAGGACGGGTGCGCTCCATAACCGCCGATTTGGAGCGATCAAGCGTTGAGCCAACAAGCCAAGTTCCTGACGGGTGATCTGATGCGGCATGTGACAGTGATGTCGCTGTCAACAAGCATCGGTCTCGTCTCGATCTTTCTGGTCGACCTCGTCGATCTTTTTTTCATCGCGTGGCTCGGTGATCCTGCCCTAACGGCGGCTGTAGGCTACGCAGCGACGCTTCTTTACTTCACTTTTGCTATCACGCTCGGGCTGAATATTGCCTGTAGTGCCCTTGCTGCGCGCATGATCGGAGAGGGCGATGAGGCCGGCGCACGAAAAGTTGCGACGAGTGCAATAGGTTTTGGCATTGGTGTGAGCGTGCTGATCGGTGGGGTTGTTTGGCTGCTGGCACCGACGCTTATCGGTTTGCTTGGCGCTGAAGAGCGAACGGCATCGTCTGCGGTTAGCTATATCCGAATAATTCTACCTGCGATGCCGGTGGCGACATTTGGCATGATGTGCAGTGGCTTGCTGAGAGCGCATGGGGATGCGCGTCGAGCGATGATGGTGACGCTCACAGCAGGCGGCGTGAACGCCGTATTGGATCCGATCTTCATATTCGGGCTTGGTCTTGGTCTCGAAGGGGCGGCCATGGCGTCTGTCTGCGCCCGGTTTGCCACGGCTATCACAGCTGTCGTGCCTGTTGTTCGTCATTATGGCGGTTTTGCGCACTTCAGCCTCCCGAGACTTCGGACTGATCTCGGCCCGATTCTTGGTATTTCCATCCCTGCAGTTCTGACCAATGTTGCGACCCCACTCGGCAATAGCATCATTGTCCGGGCAATCTCGCCTTTCGGAGATTCCGCTGTTGCCGGCTACGCGGTAGTCGGTCGGCTTACACCTCTGGCTTTCTGCGTGATTTTCGCCTTGTCAGGGGCGATTGGACCAATTGCGGGTCAGAATTTTGGGGCGAAGCAATTCGGTCGCGTGCGCGGTACCCTTACGAATGCCATGATCTTTGCGGGTGGTTATACCGTGGTTGCCTGGGGAATACTGCTTGCAATGAATGGGCTGATCTCCGACTGGTTCAAGTTGGAGGGCGAGGGTCGAGAACTCGTCTTCTGGTTCGCAGCTGTTGTCGCGCCGCTATTCATTTTTAACGGCTCGCTGTTCATCTCGAATGCAACGTTCAACAATTTGAAACGTCCGCTCTGGTCAACATTGTTGAACTGGGGGAAAAATACGCTCGGGGTTGCGCCGTTCGTCTATTTTGGCGCACAGCTTGGCGGCGCGCCTGGCGTAATGATCAGTCAATCTGTGGGCGGAATTCTTTTCGGCGTCCTTGGACTATGGCTCGCCTATCGACTCGTGGCCAGTTACGAGTCGGGCCAAGTTGATCCTGACGTTCCATGGCGGCCTTCGCTCATGCGCGCCCGAGCTGAGCCGAACTTTCCAAGTCGGCAGTAGAATTAGATACTATCCGCTTGCTTCTATTGCATTCTCGCATTTCGCGGTTTTGACCGGCCGAGGACTAGACATCTTTAGAGTCCAGCAATCATCGTGGATGGAGCAATAGCAAGCTTCGATATCAATACGCTCAGCGACGTTATTGACGAACAACCTGGTCCGTTCTTCCCAGGGTACGCTGAACAGGTCATAGGATTCACCAGCAGATACAACGCTCCCAGACGGATTGGATGTTTCATAAACATCGTAGCTGAAAGCATCTTTTTCTCCGACGGTCTCTGCGATAAACGCATCGATATCAGTCAGCGGTGTGCCATTCGCCAGCAAAACAATATCGCCCATGAGAGCGGGACCGACGCCTTTATTCGTCAGGCGAAGCTGAAACCCGTTCTGCGAATAGCGTTCTTCGATTTCAACATAGGGCCAAACGGATGCGTTTTGCTGGGCTCGAACCGAGGTGACTTCAAGTAAGGAGATGGCCATCGCCGCGAATGAAACGGCTATTGCGAGAATGGCCGCCATACGGTCGAAATTATAGCCGGGCCTTGCTGGTGGGTTTTCATCATTCATTGTCATTACTGTCCGACATAAACCGTCCGCATGGGTCAGCAAGGGTGAACGTCTGAACGGGCCATTTCAGCCTGGTCCTGATCTCTATTGCTGTTGAGTTGCTTGTCTGGCCCTTCTGGCCCTGATTATACTCTCGAGTTCAAGGCAAAACGCCATGTGAGGGGGCAGGGATGATACTCAAGGATAATATGTTGATGGTGGACACGCGCCTGTCTTCCAAGCTCTTCTTGCTGATTGTGAGTTTTGTTTTTGCTCTTGTCACCTCGGCTCATCCTCAAGAACCAAGTGACGATCAAGCCGAGCCAATAGATATTGAAGTAGTCGATGATAGCCCTGCTGCTGGCATCGATCGCTTTGCGCTTGAAACCTTCGTTGATGGCATACTGGCGACGGAAATGGATGATCATGCCATCGCTGGCGCGACCGTTTCCATTGTTGCCCCGACAGAGACGCTACTGTTGAAGGGCTATGGCTTCGCGGACACCGACATGGATGAGCCGGTAGACCCTGAAAAGCATCTTTTTCGCATCGCCTCCATTTCAAAGACGTTCACGGCGACTGCGATCATGATGCTGGTTGAGCAAGGCCTTATAGATCTCGACGCTGACATCCGAACCTATCTTGGCGATCTCGGTTTCGATGACTCTCTTGGCGCGATCACGACCGCTGACCTTCTAACGCATACGGCAGGGTTCGAAGACAGGATATTCGGTTTCTATGGCGATACGCCTGAGCTGGAACCCTTACCTCGTGAAGAACAGTTTGCTGGCCTGGCACCGGCCCAGGTGAGAGCGCCGGGAGATCTCGTTTCATATTCGAATTACAGCTATTCGCTGCTCGGAGAGATTATTGCTCGAGTATCAGGCAACACTTATGCTGGGTATATTCGCGATGAGATCTTTGACCCCCTCGGCATGGAGAGGTCTGCCGTACAGCTTAAGAGTTTCGGTGTTGAGCCGACCGAAAAAATGACGCGCCTTCTAAATGATGAGTCGGAAAGTCACATCTGGAAGAATGGGGATTTTGAAACACAAATTTTTGCGGGAACCCTCGACCTGCATGAAGCGGCCGCCAACGTATCAACGACAGCAGCGGACATGATCAATTACATGCAGGCTCACTTGAATCTCGGTGAAGCAGCGACAAGCCGAATATTCAGTGCTGAAACGGCAGCGCGCATGCACAGTGTGTTGTTCACTCACATGCCGGGCGTCAATGGCAACGCGCATGGGTTCTGGGTGATGAATATGGGAGGCTATGACACGCTGGAACATGGCGGATCGATCAATGATTTCAAGTCGATTTTCGTGCTGTTTCCTGAGCTTGGTCTCGGCGTCTTCATTTCTGGTAATACAGATTCTAGCGGCGTTTTAAGGCGTGTCCCCGAACGGATTGTGGAGGAGTTCTTTCCACAGCCAGATCCTCTGTCTTATCCCGACAGCGCTTTTGAGGCTTTCGATGCAGGCCAAATGACTGGTCGCTATGTCAGTACACGGCGTAATGATACGCGTTTCGGCAAGATCGCCAGCGCTGCAGGATTCACAACTGTTTCCGAAACAGACGACGGAGACCTTCTGATAGGAGGCGGTGCGAGGTCAATCAGATACAGAAAGGACGAGGCCGGTGTTTACCGGTCCGCGCGAGATGGATCACCTATTCGTTTCGAAACGGGTCTTGCGGGCAAGCCGACACGTCTTTTCTTCGGCAGCAATCCTTATGGTGCGCTGGAGAAACTGACATTCGCGAATAATCCCATGACAATGATTCTGCCTATCGCGCTCGCTGTTCTCGCGAGTATCGGGGTCATTGCCGGCTACGTCTTGCCGTTTCTCGGTTTTCAGCCAGCAAGTGTCGGTGCGATCGCGAAGCCGGAGAGATACATGGTTGCTGGCATGTCGATACTCTTGCTTGGATTGACGGCGCATACGGGGTCGACCATCCTCGGGCTGCTCAATGATATAAACATAATCTATGAAGCGTTTCCGACGCCCGCATTCAGGCTGGTGTTCGCGGGGGCTTGGCTGGTTGCCTTGCTTTCCATACCGCTCGTCATTTTGACCGGCATGGCGCTAGTGGGTCAGGATCGAACCGTGTTTCAGAAGGTGCGGCTAACAGCGTTCACGCTTATTGTTCTGCTATTCGTCTTCATGCTGTTCCACTGGAATTTCGTTACGGCTTAGAACGGCTGAGACTCTGATCGGTATCGAGGTTAGCTCGATAGCGGGCCGCCGCTCACCTTTGAGGCTGCGCCATCGTAGAGCGCGAAGCCTCGATCAATCCAGTCGAGCAGCGGGTCGCCAACTTCTAATGGCGGAATTTTTGCGACTGATTTTATCCAGACGAAGAAGGCGAGCGCGATGTGATCGGCGTAACCGGGTGTATCGCCATTCAGCCAAAGCTTGCCATTGAAAACATCGCGCAGGGGCTGGATGCCCTCGCGGGCACCGGGCAAGCGATCTTCGCGATTGGCGCTGATTTCTTCGAGTTTGACGCCGAACCTCGCTTCGCGGCTCTCGCGGAAGTAGGCGGCCTGATCATCGGGAAGGCAGCTCCAGATGTCGTGGACGTAGAGCGGAAAGAAGCTGGGGAAAACGTGGTTCGAGACGATCTCGTCTATTTCTCCGACGCGGGCTTCGCCGAGCAGTTTCGGTGCGTCTGGATATGTTTTGTCCAGATATTCTGCGATGCCCCAGCTTTCTTTGACGTCCGTGCCGTCTGCTTCTCTCAGGACAGGGACGGTGTTCGACACACCGTCGAGGGCATGCGGAATTTCCGTGAAGGGAAGTCTCTGCGGCGTGTATTCGAGTTCCTTATGGCTGAGTGCGAACTTTGCTCGCCAGACGAAAGGGCTTTCAATGTGCGCAAGTTCGAAAAGCGTTCGGGTCATCAAAAACCTCCAAGTGTGCCACACCGGCGTTCATATTCAGCAACTGCATCGGGCATCCAGCGGCGGAAGTTCTCTGCCCGGGTCTCTGAAGCCGGGTGGGTCGACATCCATTCGGGAGGACGTTCTCCGCCGCCGAGTTGACCCATCCGTTCCCAGAGCTCAGGTGCCTCGCGTGGATCGTAACAGGCGCGGACGAGGAGATCCAAGCCGATCTTGTCGGCCTCGGACTCATGTTCGCGTGAGAACGCAAGAAGGCCTCCCTGGGCTGCCATGCCGAAAGCCTGCATTACTGCGCGCTGCTGCGTAATGCCCATATCTCCCAAACCCACAGCGACCGCCATCTGGCCGAGCTGAGTGATCTTCTGCTGGCTCATGCGCTCAGCACCGTGGTGGGCGAGGGCGTGGCCAATTTCGTGTCCCATGATGACGGCAAGCTTGTCGAGGTCACGCAAATCGTCATCGGGCTCGAAATTGCCGTCGAAGTCACCGGCTACATCCATTATTTGAGTGTAAACGGCGACATAGCCACCGGGCAGGCAGAAGGCGTTCGGCTGGTTTGAAAGGATAACATTATATTGCCAGTCAAACGCTTCCGCGACAGGCGTGAAATTATAACCCTGGTCAATGAGGTCCTGTTCCAGTTCGACGGCCGCAGCTTCGAGGCGCTCCCCGATCTCTCTGACCTGAGCCACGAGTTCCGGCGCACCAGCCGGACATTGTCCGCCGCGAACGCACAAGACGTTCTGCCCCTCGCCCTGAAGTATTTGGGCATAGGACTGCGCGCCGAGTGTCACTTCCTGCTGGAGTGGGACGGTGTTCAGCTGACTGCGACCAGAAAACGGAACTGTGCTCTGGTTCGAGAACCAGTAAATAGCCAGTCCGATCAATCCGATGATCACGATTGAAAATCGGCCGCCAAGACCTCCGCCTCTGCTGCGACGGGAATATCCTCTAGCTGGTCTGCGCATTGGCAGCGTCTCCCCACTTGAATAATGCCAAGATGTTATCCGAGGCGGTTATGCTCCGGCAAGGATGCTTGTCCACTAGATGATTATCCGGCGGTACCGGATGCCTGATCGATATTCTTGCCATAATGCTTCTGACCATGGCATTTTGCGTACGAGAAGAAATAGATGAGCTAGTTTATGTCAGGACCTCAACTAGAAATCCGTATTGTTCCCGTTACCCCTCTTCAGCAGAATGCATGTCTCGTCTGGGACAAAGATACGAAAGAGGGGTTGTTTGTAGACCCCGGTGGTGACGTTGACCGATTAATGGGAGCGGCCAGCGAGTTTGGGGTAAAAATCGGCAAGATTCTATTGACGCATGGGCATCTTGATCATGCCGGTGGTGCCGAAGAAATTCGAGAAAAAACCGGATGTGTCATTGAGGGCCCTCATAGGGATGATCAATTTCTTCTAGACAGTCTTGAGCAACAGGCAGCCACCTACGGGATCCCCGACGCGCGTAACGTTGTTCCGGACCGCTACCTTGAAGATGGCGATACGGTCAGCATATGCGGTGTGGATTTCGGCGTGAGTCTGTGTCCGGGACATACGCCTGGGCATGTCATTTTTCATCATCAACCAGGCCAACTGGCGTTCGTCGGCGACGTACTTTTCCGCGGGTCAATCGGGCGGACAGACCTGCCGGGTGGTAACCATCAAGATCTTCTGGAGTCGATCGTTACGAAGTTGTGGCCGCTCGGTGACGGCATGCGCTTTATACCGGGACATGGTCCTGCTTCAACGTTCGGGCAGGAGCGGCAAGATAATGCGTTCGTGGCTGACGCCATACTAGCTGCCGGTTGAGCTACATTAACCGTATCAACCGTTTGACTTGCGAAACTGTTTGCCTTTTTAACTTGGGCAAGAGTGTAGGGGTTGAGGATGTCCGATAATCAAATTTTGGATTTGCTGCAGGATGAAATGATACTTTTGGCCGTTCTCGGCGGTATCGCAGCGTTGGCTTTACTCAGCTTTATACTTGCGTTGATTGGGAACGCGCGTGCTGGAGGTGCGAAAAAGCGCATTGCTGAATTGGCTGAGAGCATCAGCACGCTTCAAGCTGCTGAGCGGCGCATGTCTCTGGCCATGGGCAAAGATGCCAGCGCAAAAGCGGCAGTTTCCCCGCCTTCATCGCCGACTCCTGCATCGCAAGCAGCTTCAGCTTCTCGCAGCGAGGGCCCACGCGTTGATACGTTTGGTCCTGGTGAAGGTCGGCCGAATTCATTCGCCACACAGCAGGGCATTAGCGATCTATCGCGGTATCGCAAAAAGGACTGATCAGCTAAGTCCCAGCACATCGTTTATACCGTAATGTCCCGGCGGCTGATCCGATGCCCACTCCGCCGCTTTTATTGCACCTTCTGCAAAAATTCTTCTGTTCAGGGCCATGTGCGACAGTTTTATGAGTTCGGTGTCAGATCCGAAGCGTACCTCATGTTCGCCGATAACGTCGCCTGTACGGCTCGAGGCAAAGCCAATTTTACCGGCTTCTCGTTTGGCGTCCGGGCCATAATATGGAGGGCTTTGTAGCGCTTCCAGCGCGCTCCCTCGACCTTCTGCCGCTGCGTCTCCCAACATCAAAGCCGTTCCAGATGGTGCGTCGATCTTGTTTCGGTGGTGCGCTTCAAAGATGTCTATATCCCAGCCGTCTCCAAGCTTTTCGGCGGCGATTTGCGTCAATGCGGATAACAGAGCCACACCCAGTGAGAAGTTCCCCGCTTTTACAATAGCAAAGCGTTCCGCGTGACGGGCGAGGGCTTCTTCGTCCTGAGAAGAAAAGCCTGTGGTACCTATGACGACTGTCTTAACCGATGACGAGGTCAATCCATCAAGGGCCGCCAATGTGACTGTAGGGAGCGTAAAGTCTATCCATGTATCAGCCGTCGCTGCCGCAGCAGAGATTGTTCCCGACGGTGTCGACCCCAGGAGCTGAATGCCGGCCAGAACGCCCAGATCTTCATTCAGATAGGGACTATCAGGTGCTTCTGTTCCACCTGTTATCTGATGGTTTCTAGAGGCTGCAGCCCCAATGATCTGGCGGCCCATGCGCCCGGCGGCACCGGCTACCGCAATAGAGAGTCTATTTGTCATTGGAGGGCATTAGCTCGATTTCAGGTGCGGAGGCCAGCCCGTCTCTAGTTTGGCCGTGCTTCGTCCGTATCTGTCAGGTCGCCCCAGAAGCGCCGTACCTTACCGAGGAAGCCCTCACTTTCCGGATTGCAGCCTTCACCGGAACACTCACAGAATTCGCGAAGCAGTTCTTTCTGGCGTGCAGACAATTTCCGAGGGGTTTCGACGAAGACCTCAATATACAGGTCACCGGTCCCTCCGGACCCGCGAAGATTACTCATGCCTTTGCCGCGTAGACGTAACTTACGTCCGGTCTGCGCGCCCTCGGGTATGGTGACGCGGGCGCGACCGCCATCTATCGTTGGAATCTCGATTTCGCCGCCGAGTGCTGCAGTGACCATGGGAACGGGTGCACGGCAGTAAAGGTTAGGCCCATCTCGTTCGAAAATGTCGTGCTCGGCGACATCGATGAAGACGTAAAGATCGCCCTGAGGCCCTCCACGGGCTCCTGCTTCGCCTTCTCCAGCGAGCCTGATGCGCATGCCGCTCTCAACGCCAGCGGGGATCTGAACTGCAAGTGTCCGTTCCTTGTGGATTATGCCGGTTCCGGCACATGCGCCGCACGGCGACGTGATGACCTTACCGCGACCGCCGCAACGCCCGCATGTCCGTTCCATCGTGAAGAATCCCTGTTGGGCGCGGACGCTTCCAGCTCCGCCGCACTGGCTACAGGTTTCAGGGCTTGTGCCCGGTGAAGCACCGGACCCTTCGCAGGTGTCGCATGCGACTGCTGTTGGTACAGTGATTTGTGCGTCTTTGCCCGCAAATGCCTCTTCAAGCGAAATGTCCATGTCGTAGCGCAAATCCGCTCCGCGGGCTGGGCCTGAGCGCCTGCGCGCACCTCCCATGCCCCCACCGAAGACCTGGCTGAAGATGTTCTCGAAAATATCCGTTGGGTCACCGCCGAACGGATTGCCACCGCCGCTGCCCATACCGTTTTCGAAAGCTGCGTGTCCGAAGCGGTCATAGGCTGCACGTTTGTCACCGTCGGAGAGAATTGCATACGCCTCGCCAACTTCCTTGAACTTGGCTTCCGCCTCGGAATCACCGGGATTCTGGTCAGGGTGATATTTCATTGCCAGCTTGCGATAGGCCGATTTCAGTGCCTTTTCATCGACACCGCGGGCGACGCCCAAAATCTCGTAATAATCGCGTTTCGACATGTAATTACTTCCAAAAAAGGGAGGACTGGTTCGAAGTGGGGGTAATGGCGAAGAGTTGCAAGGGTTTAGCGCTGTATCGTTAACACTGCGGTAAACAGGTCACATCCCTTGACC
>JBCCIW010000003.1:0-37997 GCA_039028055.1 Pseudomonadota bacterium
AAAAAGCGCTGTGGCTGCCGATTGGAAAATTTCTGGCTCATTGTCGAAGAGTGGTATAATCTCATCCCGTCTGCCAAGGGCCAGAGTCGAGAGTCCGCTCAAGATCTCTGCGATTGCAGGATCAATTCCAACAACAGCATCACTGTCAGAAGCCGTTGGCGTTCCCCCATACAAAGTTTGCTGAAATCCGCCCGATGGATCGTTGAAATACGTGTTTAAAGCGGCGTTGAAATCCGCTGCATCGATTGCCGTAATTGCGATTTGACGAATGTCACTGATAAGGGCGTCCCCGTCGGAAAAAGGGGGTGTGTCCGTTGCATCGCCGGCAAATAAGTACCGCTCTCCATGGCGTACGTTTAACGCGGAAAAAATTTGGTCTATGGCTGTTGCCGCGTCGTCCGCAGCTAGCTCAATCCGGCGCGTATCTCCGGTCCCCAGCGCTGCCGATAAGCGGGTGTCGAGGCCAGCGCTCGCATCCCGGACCTGGGCGAGGCTTTGCTGGACAAGATCGAGCCTAATTTCGCGGAGGTTTAATTGACCGCGATCGGTTTCCAAGCCATCGATAGCGCGTTGGGCAAGAAACGCTGTATCAATGCGCCCATTGAGAGACGCTGTGAGATCTGTCCGCCGCCCGGTTACAGCCTCTTGTGAAACCGTACCTAGACGGTCTCGTATGTCGGATATCGCCCGACTCAGCGTTAGATTAGTACCTGAACCGAATATTGGGCTCGTCATCGCCTATATCTCCAGCAATTGGTTTAGCAACTGACCTGTCACTTCGATCACTCGCGCATTTGCTGCGAATGCTTGTTCGACCAGTAATAGGGTTTGAAGCTGCTCATCTATATCCACGCCGCTTATGCTCTGTTCAGCATCAATCAATACCTCAAGCTGGGTCACGGTTGAGGAAAGCACCGCTTCTTGATTAATGCGGTCCTGGCCAACAATCGCGGAAAGGTGGCTAGCGAGTTCTGCGGATGAGAAACCGCCTTCAAGCCCGTTCTCATTGATACTTCGTACCGTAGAAATCGCATTGCTAAGGCGGCTGAGAATTTCGTTATTTCCCGGTGGGCCAGCAGCTACAGCGCCGAGGCCATCCCGCAATCGAAATAGATCGCCTCCTTGGTTGGGATCGACGGCGGCATTTACCCGTATTCGGCCCGCTACACCGGGGCCGAGGGTCGGATCACTGTCCAGAAATATTCCGGGGTCGCCCGGTATTTTGCTTGGATCAACCGTATCATCAGAGACCCGAGAAATGAGATCGCTAGCAAGCGTGTCCAGTTGATTACTTAAGGTCGGCAGATCGTCATCTCGCAACTGAAAAAGCGCGCCAAGCGCGCCGCCGGACACCGCGCCATAAGTGGGAACACCGGGCGTGATATCAATATCGCCCACCGACAGACCGGATAATTGCCCGCCCGCCAGTGATGCATCTGGCGAAAAGGCAGCTGACGGCGAAAAGGCAATTTGCCTGGCGCTTCCGGAAAGAAGAAAAACGCCCTCCGGTGTAAGGACATCAATGACATTGTTTGGTCTTAGAAAGCTTTCTATAGGGACGAATTCAGCAATCGTGTCCAGCGCCCTTTGGCGCTCATCGACAAGAGCTGCTTCTTCATCCGATCCGGCCTGCGAGCCAGCTATCCTGCCGTTTAGCTTTTCCACTTGGCGCAAGCTTTGATTGACGATCTCTACTCCTTCGGAGATGCCTCGGTCAGCCTCGGCTCGCTGCCGTTCAATAAACGATGAAAGAGCATTGAATTCGTTCGCAACCGCTACTGCCGAATCTAAAAGATTTGCGGCCTGGGTCGATGATTCAGGTGTCAGAGCAGCTTCGGAAAGGGCCGTTTCGAATGTCGCAAAACGGCTAAAAAGACCGGTGCTGTCCAGAGAATTTCCTATCCTCACTGATAGGGTTTGGCGAGACGTGGTAAGAATATTGGCTTGGGCGAGATTTGTCGATATTGCCCGTCTTTCTTCTGTAATCGCTGCATTTTGACTACGTGCAACGCCCTCCGACCGTACCCCCGCTGTCGACCCTCCGACAAGCGCTTCGCTCACAATGAGGGCACGCCGAACATAGCCGGGCGTCGATGCGTTAGCGATATTGGTAGCAACCGTATCGGCCCGCAGGCTGGTGACCTGCAGACCGGAGAGGGCTGAGTTTATCGCGCTTGTAAGACTCATTGATCAGCTATATGAAGACTAGCTTCCAACTTAGAGATTGGTCGTTTCCTGCAGGATTTCATCCACGGTTCGGATCAGCTGCGCATTCGATGAATAGGCCCGTTGGGTCTCAATAAGATCCGTTAGCTCCGTGGCGATATCTGTCGTGGATTCCTGCAGTGCAAATCCCTCAACATTCCCAACCGGGCCTGACCCGGCGTCCCAGAGGAATAGGTCTCCGCTAGAGGCTGTTACTGAATATGCCTGACCATCCTGTGCAGCTAAACCATTTAGATTGGGGACATCCGCAACAGGGATCTGCGCAAGGGTTCTACGAAAGCCTGTATCGAATATCGCCTGCACAAATCCACCTTCGTCAACTTCGATGGATTGGAGATCCCCGATGGGTGCGCCATCACGGGTAACAGCTGTCGGCGAGAAGGGGGCCGCAAGTTGGGTCAATCCCGTGCCCGTTCCAGGCTCGCCTATGAAAACGTCAACGGGACCGTGGGCAAGACTGAGAGAAATCTCACCAGTGGCCGCATCATAAGTTGCACCATTGGTCGCAGTAACAGACGATATATTACCGCCCGCGCCAGGAGTATCGTCGAAGGTAATCGCGACATCGCCGATTGAGGTTGTGGGATCGCCAGCGCTGTCGAAAATCTGCGCTGACCATTGGTTAGATGATCCGTTCGCAGGAACATTTGGCGAAAATTGCCATGTTAGTGTTTGTGACCTGCCTAGATTGTCAAAATACTCAATCGGCAGGCTGAAGGGATCGGAGGAGCCGCCAGCTTGCGTTGCATCAGCGGGAAGGTTGACGCCTAAACGAACTGCGGTGGTAGGGGAAGCATCAAACTGAGCTGTTGCAATGTTCACGGGTTCAAGATTGCTACCGCCGCTCCTATTCACATTTCCTATGTTTCCTTGGGGATCAGCAGGCCAGCCAAGTACGAAAAATCCACTCTGAGTACGGAGATTACCGGCCTCGTCTGCTGCAAAAGACCCGGTTGGCAAAAGAAGAAGATCTCGCTGGGCCGCCGATTGATCAACACCCTGAACATTGGTTACTGGTAGCAACCCACGGCCAGCGATCGCCAGATCCGTTGCGCTGCCCGTCGAAATCAATGGACCTGTCGCAGCAACATCCCGGAAGGCCTCCACGCGCACCCCGCCTGCTGAATAAGCCGATGTGGTTTGCTCCAGAACCAGACTCGAAAAGTCCACCAAACTCCGTTTGTACCCGATCGTGCTAGAGTTCGCGATGTTATCTGAAATGGTTGCTAGGCGGGTGGCATTGGCATTCAGGCCAGATACGCCAGCATTGAGGGAAGATGATACAGTCATTCGGCGGTGCTCCTGCTAATTAGCTTCCAAACTTGCCGCCGATAGATTAACATTGAGATAAGCAAATTCTCCCCAAAAATTCTCCCCTAAATTTACGCTCATGTTCTCAATATGACGATAGAGATTCGCCGGTTTTGAGCAGCGGACGGGTTCTCCGGTATAAGTGGGTCTGTGTCCGCTTTTCCGGACACTTCTCGAATACGAGTTGTGTCCATTCCGAAATCTTGCAGCATGCGTCGCGCTGTATTTGCACGATCTGCCGACAAATCCCAGTTTCCGTAACTAGGACTATTTCGAAACCGATGGTTATCGGTATGTCCTACGATTTTTATATCGTTCTCAAAATCGTCAAAGGAGCTTGCTACGACACGCAGCAGCTGGCCCATAATGAGCGTCGGGTCACTGCGCCCAATAGGAAAAAGAGGCGTATCTTCCGACTCCACGATTTCAAGTATAATGCCTTCTGGTGAGAGCTTCACATTCAAGTGTTTGGACAGGCGACCATCGGTTTCTTCAAGCTTTCTTTGCAGAGCTTCGAGGTTAGCCGAAATCGTTTCATCATTGTTTTCATTCGACATACCAGAATTTGATTGACTCGATCTGCGTTCTGTCTTTGTCCCCGTTCCTTGATAAGCATAGGTATTTTCGGTGAATACAGATGAGCCGTTGAGGCCGTCGTCTCCACCACCCGAGACGCGGCTGACCGGAATACTAGGGTTAAAGTAATCAGCAATGCCTTTACGCTGTTGCTCCGTCGTCGCACCCAGCAGCCACATCAGTAGAAAAAACGCCATCATAGCAGTGACAAAGTCAGCGTAAGCTACTTTCCAAGCGCCACCATGGTGACCGTTTGCCTGAACGATTTTTTTGCGCTTTATAATAATGGGTGCGAGCGCGTGATCGGACTCCGATGCCATTGATCCTACTTCCTATTTATCTCATGGCTGTTTAGCAAACTATGGCAACTTGATTGCAAAGATTGGCGGTGCATTTTTCTTATCGCGCGTAACGAATTATAAAGAGCTCGCGCCGATGGGTAGGGTATTGGTAACCTTATTCTCCCCTGGAAATCCCCCCATGATTTCAGTATTCCGTAGAAAAATTGATCTGGCCACTGGTCTTGCCCCCAGCATTCGTGAGATGCGCGCTTTGTGGTCAACCCTTGAGGCGGGCATCACAGCCTGGATCGAGAGCGCCTTTGATTCTGCCGCGGACGTTTCACTAGTTAAACTGTATTCGATTCCGATGAGAACAGCCGTCACACCTATCGAGACTCAATTGCAGATAAAGCCTCGGCCAACCGGCCTCGGCCTCCTAATTTTCGTTTGCTTCGACCGGGTCCTCGCGACACGGTACGCAGCTCAAAGAATGAAGCAAAAGCCAGATCACCTGGAAGACGTTCCCGCAATCTTTTTACAGCTTATCAATCAAGACTGGGCGGACGCTCTATGCCGTGAACTTGAATCAAATATGAGCAACCTTCTAGGCGCAGATGATTACATGCCGGCTTTGCTCGGCGATGATCTAAGGGCTGGTGCAGACAAAAACGTGTTGCAAGCAGATTTTGAATGCGTGCTCGAAGACATGAAAATTGGCGTCAGCATTATTTTGGAACTCGAATCCTTATCAGATCTAGTCGCCAGATCGAAAAGTAGTGGTGAGGAAAAAAAGGAATTTTTGTCCCGAAGTGAGACCCTGAAGAGTTCTGTGCATATGTCGCCGATCAAATTGGAAGGTGTGTTGGATCAGAAACGACTAACGATCGGCGAATGCTCGCGTCTAGAAGCCGGAGACATTATTGTCCTTGAACAGGGAGATCGCGAAAAGATTATGGTAAGGGCCCATACGCTTCAGGGCATGTCATCGGTGGCGGTTGGAGAGATAGGTGCGTGGAAATCCCAGCGCGCCATCCGGCTTGTGACCGGGATCAGCGAAAAATTCGTGCGCGATTTGGCACGCGAATAAGCGTTTTTCGAACAGAGAAATGGTGGAGCAAACACTGTGACAACTATAATTGGAATAATTGTGACCGTGATAATGGTGTTCGGTGGATACACTATTGCTGGCGGTAAGATGGGAATTATCACCCACGCGCTTCCCTTCGAGATGATGATGATCGGCGGTGCAGCCATTGGAGCTTTTCTGGCTTCAAACGATATGGCGACGATCAAGCATACAGTGGGGGACGTTTCAGCTGCTATCAAAGGCCCAAAGTGGAAGAAGGCTGACTATCAGGACCTACTGTGCCTGATGCACGAATTGATCAGTATATGGAAGGAAAATCCCGTCGATATTGAAGGGCATATCGAAGAGCCCGAAGAGTCAGAGATTTTTGGCAAATATCCAAAAATCCTGAAGGACTATTCTGCCGTTACGATGATCTGCGACACGATCCGATCCATGATCATGAATTTTGATAACGTTCATCAAGTCGAAGAATTACTGGAAAAGCACCTTGAGAGCTTGCTTGAGGAGAAACTCCACGGGTCACACGCCTTGCAAAACACAGCCGACGCCTTGCCCGCTCTGGGAATTGTCGCAGCGGTTCTCGGCGTTATTAAAACCATGGCATCAATTGATAAGCCGCCTGAAGTGCTCGGAGGTATGATTGGCGGTGCTCTTGTCGGCACGTTTCTCGGCGTTTTCTTAGCGTACGGAGTTGTGGGACCTCTGGCTGCCAAGGTGAGTCATACCCGAAAAGAAGAGCACTATTTCTACGCAATGATCGGAGATGTGCTCGTCTCCAACCTCCATAATAATCCTGCATTGATCTGTGTTGAGGTTGCGCGGCGCCATGCACCGGCGCGGGTGCGTCCATCATTCGATGAAATTGACGAAGCGATCAGGGGGCTTAAGCAGGCGGCATGAGACTGTCCTTCCGCACCGTATCTTGTATGTTGGCTATACTTCTCTCGGCCAGTGCAGCAAACGTTATCGCGCAAGTAGAGCGCGAGAGCGATCACCAAGCCGATCTCGGTGAACAGCTCGACGCCCTTTTTGATGATGCCATCAGCGGCGGTTTGCTGCAGCAACGCCGTACCACGCAGTCTTTGGGAAACGGCTCTGAGTCAGTGTCGGGACCTAGCGGAAATTCTGATGACGCCGAAATAGAAACGATCGACCAGGCAGCCGGCTGCGATGCGCATTACCTTTTCGATTACTCCAACTACCGCAATCTAACGACATATTCTGACTTGCCCAGAAGCGTTGTAGGAGAGGGCGACAGCACGGCCTCTGAAAATACATCTGAATTTCCATATGATTCCGATACGAAGATGGCGAAGTCGTATTTGGCGCTCGGCCTGCTCTCGGAAGCCATAGCAGTTATTAGAGATCTTCCACCGGAATCCCGTGCAAGCCTGACGCGGTTTGTCAGCCTCTTTGACGCCGCAGACGCGCCGGATATCTCATATTTTGAGGCGCTTGGAGAATGCCGTGATGATGCTGAGCTGTGGTTGGCCATTGCACTGAAAAATCAAGATCCAGAACGTACCGCCGCGTTGATGGAAACAAATATCCAGACCTATCGGTTTCTTCCATTCAGACTGCGACTATTGATAGCCACGAAGACCGTGCCTGAACTCATGATAGCTGGTGAAAAACTTCTTGCCGAAAAACTTCTCCGAGGGTTCACGCCGGAGGAAATCGAGATCTCGCCGCGTTTGACCTTCATTCGAGGGTTGCTGAATATTGGCACGGGTACCGAGACCCCTGAGCTAATATTACGAAATGACCTCTTTCCTGAGGATTTGCGCGACGATGTCATTTCGGTTCTACTGCGAACCTACGTCCCGGAGAGTGAAAATCCAATCGATATACGGCTAATTGATGTCCTGGATTATATTGATCGAACCGAGAATGTTGAAAGCAGGGTGGCCGCATTTTTATACGCCTTGGAAAAGTTGGTAGAAGCACGAGACTATAAAGGATTAAAAGACCTGGCTCTAAGGCCTAGTCTGGATATTCCAGAGGCTCAAGCAGAGATAAAAAAGGCGTTTGGAACCAGTCTTCTGGCCGACCTGAATTCAGATTCGAGTATTCGCCAATTCAACGCGATGGAAGTGCTTCTTGATGATCCGGACTATTTTTCAACGGATACGTCATCAAGGGAACTTTATGTTAGGGCAACAAGGATTGCTCGTCATGGCGGCAATACCCGGCTTGCATCACTACTGAGCAGCAAAATGCATACGGGAGAGACCGCCGACCGAGCGGCTGCAGAAAATATCTTTAGAATTAGAGATGCAGGTGATTTGCAGGACTTGGCTAGCCAGTATCCAGGCAATCCAAATATTAATCGTATAGCTGGTATAAACGCGCTCAATAACGGTGATATTGATGCGCTCCGGAATGTTGAAAATCGTCTTTTGAACGATCCGATCGCCATACTCGACTTGCTCGAGGCCGACGTTTTAAACGAGGAGCAACATGTTTCAGAAGCGCTTTATCAAGCAGCTGAGGCGATCACAGATCCCGACCAGAAATCGCGAGCAGACCGTATTTTTGCGAGCCGGTCCCGGTCTCACGGGGATGAATTCTCCCCGGATGACCCCGAAGAAATTTTAGCTCAAATCTCGGAGTTTTTAGAACTACGGAACGAGGAAGTGGAGTAATGTCAGAAGCGCTCATCGCTGCCCTTGGTCGTCAGCACAGTTTGGAAAGGGAATTGGCAGTTGTTTCGAACAATATTGCCAATGCTAATACTGTTGGGTTTAAGGCGGATAGGGCGATATTCGCCGAATATCTTAACCCTGCTGGCATAGATCAGCCGTCCCTTTCCCTTGGAGCCCTCGGCGCGCACGACTTCGATTTGTCAGCCGGCAGCCTGAACGTTACCGGCGGCCCATTCGATCTGGCGATTCAAGGAGAGGGCTTTTTTGAAGTTGAGACGCCGCTTGGCAATCGGGTCACACGTGCTGGTAATTTTCAGTTGTCCTCGGAGGGCGTGTTGATTGACGCAAATGGCAATTCGGTCCTCAGCAGCGGCGGTGGGCCCATCACAATTCCGGGCCAGGCATCGGATATCCGCATTACTGCTGAAGGCAGCGTCTTGGCAGATGGCGTGGAGGTAGAACGGATCTCAATTGTCGTTCCAGGTGGCGACATAAGGCGCGATACCTCAACCTATTTTATCTCAGATGAACCCACGGTGCCTGCATTTACCGGCCGAGTGCTCCAGGGCGCTTTGGAGCAGTCCAATGTTTCAACTGTGACAGAAATTGCTCGGCTGATAGAAGTTCAGCGCGCCTACGAGGCCGGACAATCCATGCTCCAGCGCGAGGATGACCGTTTGACACAACTTATTACTATCGTTCGGGACAGATAGAACCTGTCTTCCATGAGTAAATTAGGAGTAGACTCAAAATGAAAGCTCTGCAGATCGCTGCAACGGGAATGGCCGCGCAGCAAACACGCGTCAATGTAATATCGAACAATATCGCCAATATGAGCACATCGGCTTACCGGCCACGCGTCGCTGAATTCTCTGATCTAGCTTACCAGCAGGTACAGACACCAGGCACGCTCACGTCTCAAACCGGAACGGTCGTCCCTGCCGGTATTCAGATTGGCACCGGCGTGCGGCCCTCTACAGTCTCAATTGCAATAACCCAAGGCGCTTTGAGAAGCACCGGCGCCGAACTCGATATTGCAATAGACGGATCGGGATTTTTAGAGGTGACATTACCGTCCGGGGAGTCTGCCTTCACAAGAGATGGAAAACTCAACCGGAGCCCTGATGGGGAAATCGTCACGATGGATGGTTTCCCATTGACCGATGGCATTGTTATCCCACAGGATGCCGAGCGTATTTCCATCAGCCGAGATGGTGAAGTGATCGCTAATTTTGCAGATCAGCCGCAAGGTCAACCGATTGGGACGATCTCAATCGTCCGCTTCATTAATGAGAAGGGACTGGAGGCGATTGGGGACAATATGTATCGCCAGACTGAAGCGTCCGGTGTTCCAAATCAATTGATACCGGGCACCGAAGGTGCCGGAATGATACGGCAGGGCTTCCTCGAAGAGTCAGGCGTCGACGTGGTCCAGGAGATTTCAGATTTGATTGAAGCACAACGCGGATACGAATTAAACTCCCGTGTGATGACTGCGTCAGATGAAATGCTCGCCGCGACTGTTCAGCTGAGGTAATAGAAGCATGAGCCTTACAGCATTTATTATTGCATCCCTTATCGCGACAGATGTCATTCCAGCCGGTGACGTTATAACGAGTTCAAACACCACCGGTAATGGAAATGCTCTTACCCGCGACGAGGAACAATTGATTGGGCGCGAAGTAAGGCGAACAATTTATGTGGGACAGGTGGTCGATCCAGCAAACACGAAAACACCGCGTGTCGTTTCTCGAAATCAGACTGTCACGGTCAGATATATTCGAAATGGTTTAGAGATCAGCCTGAGTGGTCGGGCCATGGGGAACGCAGGGGTAGGGGAATCTATCACCGTCATGAATATAGAATCGCGAGCCATGATAAATGGTCTCGTCACGGATCAGGGTTGGGTGAGGGCCGAATGATGCGAAACAGTATTATTTTCGCCCTCACAATCGGGTGCCTCGATGGCTGCATCAGTTCGCCTGCCGAACTTAACAACACGGCCCAGGTCGAGCCCTACAATGCTCCAGTACCTCCGGCCCTTGAACAGACGGAAATGTCCTATGGACGAGGATCGTCTCTATGGTCGAGCGCCCCCAATGCTCTTTTGAGCATGAGGCGCGCCACATCAATAGGCGATCTCCTCACAGTGGTGGTGAATATGAACGACCAGGCCATTCTTCAAAATCAGCTGGTCCGCAATCGGGACTCCACTGAGAATTTATCCTTGAATGCTTTTTTTGGATTACCGGAATGGATACAGCCAGCATTGCCTGGCGGGGCCACCCTGTCGCCTGGTGTAGATATCGAACGAGAATCCGAACTCACAGGTAATGGAACCGTCAACAGAACGCAGCAGGTCGCATTTCGATTAGCCGCCCGCGTTGTTGGAGTGGAACCAAACGGAAATCTGATCATTCAAGGATATCAGCAAAGCCAAATCGGCGGCGAAATCCGATATTTGACCATATCCGGGGTGATCAGAGCTCAGGACATCACTCGGGCAAATACAGTCTCCTACGAACGGATCGCTGACGCCCAGATTGCCTATATCAGCAGCGGCGAAGCCACTGGAAGTTTCAAACGTAATTTCGTTCCGCGAACCATTGATAAAGTCATTCCATTCTAGGGCCTTGAACATGAAAAACGTCATCTCCGCTTTCATTGTCAGTATATGCATATTCGTAGGCGGATTCGGTGCTGCCATTTTGAAGAAAGATATAGGTGCAGATGCGATTCCCGAAAGCGCCGATGGCAACGGCACCGATGCCGCGGAATGGTCAGAGGGAGACAAAGACTATGATGTTGGATCTGAAGGTGATACGTCGAAGCGCGCTAACTATGCAGAAAATGGAGACTATGAGTATTTCTCATTCAGCAGGGAATTTGTTGTACCGCTCATGAACAACGGTGCTGTTGAAAGCCTTGTACTGCTCAATTTAAACCTTGAAGTAACCCCGAATACTTCAAGCGAACTTTTTTCAATTGAACCAAAGCTTCGGGATAATGTTATGAGTACGCTCATCACTCTCAGTAATGACGGTATCACCCTTGCGGAGCCAACTCGTGTCGATAGCTACGAAACCATTCGCAGCCTCGTCCTCGCCAATCTTAAGGACTCGGTTTCTGAGGATATTCAAAACGTGCTGATCGTCGACATCGCTAAGCAACAAATATAGCACTAGTTCATATTCTATGAGAGGGCCAGCGCGGACTTGAGAAAAATCCAATTCTATTGTTCATCAATCATTCTAACAGCACTAATATCGGTCGACATTCTCATATCGGTACCGAGCCTTACGACTCCATTTTCGGTGGCGACATCAGTAACAGTGGTCCGAATTCGAGGTGCAACTGACCCGATGAATTGGTTATTTTCAAAGAGGTCTATGGTAAAGCGGACCAGTGTATCGGCTGGCACCACTCCACCGTCATTTGTCCTGCCATTCCAAGTGTGGAATGCTCGATCCTCATCAAGACTTTCACTGTAAACTATATTATTGTTCGTGTCGCGGATAATCAGTTCGGCTCTGTCCGTCGAATCAGTTGTATCAAATTCGAAGTCTATATTCTTTCCGGTGAAAGGGACATCTGAAGATTCCACAGTAATGGAACGCCCAAGCCAGTCACTTGCGATTAGAGAATGAAGGTCGCCAATTGTGGAAGCGATTGTATCAAGACTGGCATTTGATCTGACCTGCTGCTCAAGCGAAGAAAAAGTGGCAAGTTGCTCTACGAATTGAGTAGAATCCAGCGGAGAGAGCGGATCCTGATTTTGAACTTGGGCGGTGAGGAGACGAATGAAGTTTTCAAACTCTTCTCCGGTGCCAGTGTCGCCGGTGCCTAGAGCGTCTGCAAATCCACTTTGTCCAGACCCAGTCGGTGGTGGCGGTGTTCCAATCTGATCTGTAATTTCCAAAGTCCGTCTCCTAAACTCGAATATCTAAGCCATTATTTGGACTAAGAAGTTGATTTGCTACAGGCCCGCCACCGACGTTGATGGGTACAGGTGCAATGTCGTCTTCAGTCGCATTGGTATTTTCGCCGAAAACTGTTGTCGGCGCAAAGGGGCCGCGTTGGGTATCTCCGGGCATGTTCTGATTAAATGTCAGACTGTCGATAGGGAGCCCGCGATCGCTCAATGCCTGGAACAGCTCGAAATGCATGAGTCTTAGTTTTTTCATGGCTTCTGGATTTTCACCAGTAATGGTCACGTGTTGTAGGCTTTGACCGTCAAATTTAAAATCAATCGAAATTCGGCCAAGCTCTGGAGGATCAAGCTGTACAACTATTCGTTCTTCATTGCCGGAACCTACTGGCGTGTCACGGACAATGCCAATTAAATCGTCTGGATTGTTCAATGAAATTGTCTGAACCGCAGTAAGTGAGCCAGCCGCTGCGGTGCCGATTGGACCAGTTGTCAAACCTGATTGCCCATTGGGTGTGTGAGCTGACAGTGGCAGTAAACCCGATTGGGTGTCTGATATGCCCGACGTAACTGGCGCAGTGACGGTTTCAATAAAGGCACTCTCATCAAATGTTGCCAATGGAATTGCCCCGGCCAGTGAATTGATCCGTCCTTTCAGCAAGGATGTCTCACTCGAGCGAACACCGGTGTGTGTCTCAAATTCGCCAGTTGCCTCATGAACGCTTATCGAAGACGCTTCGACTGGTCGGGATAGAAAGGAAGAATTTCCAGTTCTGCCATCCATATCCGGGCCATTTTGAATAAAGAAAAGCTTCTTTTTGTTAAAGGCCATCCCGTCTTCTACGATCACCGCTTCGCCATCACCCTCAGCTAAAGATATTGTATCAGCTCGCTGCGTTGTACTATCGGTTTGATCTGTTAGGGCTGTGCGTTGAACTTCGTCAAGACGCCTTGTTTGTCCTGGGTATCCTGTTGAGACTGCGTTTGCAGAGTCTGGTATTGCAAAGCTATCATCAACTATTTGAAAGGTCTCAGATGTCGATCTGGGTTGGTCTGTTTGAACTAATGGTCGAGGCTTCAACGTCGTTAAGTCGACGAGCTCCATTACTTCACTAACTGTGTCGCCAAGAGTATTCGGATCAATTTGCTCAGGCCCTGTCAGTGTCTCATCGGTTTGATCGTGTGGCTCGCTAGTTTCGGCAGGGCGCTTCAGATAATTCAAGA
Source organism: Pseudomonadota bacterium (assembly GCA_039028055.1). Lineage (GTDB taxonomy): Bacteria > Pseudomonadota > Alphaproteobacteria > Caulobacterales > Hyphomonadaceae > CALLCD01. The sequence continues at coordinate 13,282 of JBCCIW010000003.1, forward strand.
ATGGCGCAGACTCTTCTGACGCCTTACCGTTATCTTTTAGCGTGTTCGACGCTATATTTTCTACCCTAGACGAGGAGAGGGGATCACCAGTTTGAAACATTTTGCCCTCGATAATCTACCTTGTACAAGAATGGGAGAGTTAGGTAAAAACAATATTAATAAATCAAGTTCAATAAGGGGCGGATATATCAACATAAGGAAGACCCCTTTATGATACTGAGTTCTGCGCAACCGCCGCCAAATCCGGGAACAATCAATCAGCGTCCCGTGACCGCAGAGGCAGGTATATCAGAGGGCGTTGATCTTCGCCTCGAAACGCTATTTTGGTCTGAAATGTTGAAGCACAGTGGTTTGGAAAAATCATTCACATTGGGCGGGGGCGATGGTGCCCAATCGTTCGCACGTTTTATGATTGAAGAAATTGCAGCCGATCTCGCAGTCAATCGGCCCCTGGGTATTGGCCACAAGGTGACGGACATTTATCTCGGGAAAGGTGTGTGAACCATGGAATCAGCGGACACTCTCTCAAAAATATGTGAGGATATTCAGACATTCCTGCTGAAAGAATGTGACTTGCTCAAGCGCGCGAAGATAAGGGAAACCATGGAGCTATCAACGCGAAAATCCGCCTTACTTCGCAACTTTCAAATTGAGCTCTCTAAGGTCAACGTGGCGTCTCTTCCACCGAGGACGCGCGATGAGGTGGCTGCGATACGGGTGCTCGCGCAAGAGAATGAAAAACACTTTCTAGCCGTTCAAAACGGGCTGCGGTCCGTTGTCTCGCGCATCGGAATGTTGAATGCTGACGCGCTTGTTGGAACCTATGGTCCGTACGGATGCAAAGTCTCTTTTTCAGGCGCAGCAGGCAAATATCGAAAGAAAGTCTGATTTTTACGAATTATAAGGATTATTCTCCCAGTAAGATCATGCTGCTAAGATAAGCAGTTCGGGCCGGTCCCGATTGTCAGGATGACATTTGGTATATTAAGGCGAAATTGTTTCGCCAGAGGTAATTGGAAAATCAAATGTCTAGTATTTTAACTAACTCCAGCGCTCAGGTCGCTCTGGAAACACTTCGTAACATCAATCGGAATTTGGAAGGCATTCAGTCTGAAATCTCCACTGGTAAGAAAGTTGCAACCGCAAAAGACAATGCGGCCATATTTGCTATTTCAACTGTAATCGACAGTGACGTTCAAAGCTTTGCACAAGTTCAGGATTCTCTGAACCTTGGATCAGCGACGGTTGGTCTTGCGAGATCCGCGTCGGAGCAGGTTGTAGATCAGGTGCGGGAGATCAGAAACCTAATCGTTTCTGCCCAGGAAGAAAACGTTGATCGGACGAGCATCCAGCGGGATATCGCCGAGCGCGTAGAGCAGGTTGAAACCATTGTCGGTGGGGCGTCCTTCAACGGCCTTAACCTTATCAATGGCTCTTCATCTGACCCTGTCAATGTCCTTGCTTCCTTGGATCGAAACGCAGCAGGAACGGATACAACGGCCCGCTTCATCGAAGTTGATCGCCGGGATCTGTCGCTCTCGAATTCGGGTGCAGCTCAGATTTTCGGTGCTGGCGGGGACATCACGGGCGCAGCACTTACCGGTACTGGCGGTGCTATTGCCGCTGGCGGGGACTCTACGATCACGATTTCCCAGGTCGAGGACGGAAGCTCCTTCCAGATTGTGATTGACGATACGGCAACGGACAATGCGATCGGTCAGCGCACCTTCCAGTTTGTTGCTGGAACAGCCGATAGTGCCGAGAGTGTTGCTGCGAACTTGGCCAGTCAGGTCAACTCGTTCTTGGATGCCACAGGAGAAACAGATTTCCGTGTTGCGAGAAACGGCGCTGACCTCGTTTTCTCTAACGCAACAGGCGGCGATGTTACAGTAACAGGATCGGCTCAGTCCGGCGGTACAGCAGGAGTTGCGACCGGCGGCCTAGGTGGTCTGTCGAGCATTGACGTGACGTCCAATGCCGGTGCAACATCAGCGCTTGCCGGAATTGATGAGATTCTGAATCTCGCGATCGACGCAGCGGCGTCATTCGGATCATCTCAGCAGCGGATCGAGGCTCAAACTGATTTTGTCCAGTCACTTTCAGACTCACTGACGACAGGCGTCGGAGCGCTTCGAGACGCTGATATTGAAGCGGCATCCGCTCGTTTGCAGGCTCTTCAGGTTCAACAGCAGCTTGGAACCCAGGCTCTGTCGATTGCTAACCAGCAGCCACAGCAGCTTCTAGCACTCTTCAGATAATATCAATTCAGCGGCCCGGGCATTTACGCCCGGGCCGTTTCTCCCATTAATAGGAGACTATATTGCAGTCTTTGGCCAATCTTGCCTACGGTGAAATTCAGCAGCGGACCGCCAGCGACCGAGAACTGGAGCATGCGCTGTTTCAGCAAATCACTGACGCGCTTGAGGCTCTTACGAAACCAGTTGAAGTAAGTGCGTCGGCGCGGGCTGACGCCGTAAGCCGAAACCTGCAAATGTGGAACATTCTTGCAAGTGACGTGGCCCTTCCAACGAATGCATTAATGCAAGAAACGAAAGATAGCTTGCTTTATCTCTCAGCCTTTGTCCGGCAGATGAGTTTCGCTGTTTTTGAGGGCGATGAAGATAAATTGGCCGAGCTTATTGAAGTCAACAAGGCCGTTATGTCGGGGCTATTGGCTCCGTCTGATGCACAGATAAGTGTCGGAGAATAAGTATGGCTGGTCTCCTTCTCAAGCTCTCGCCGCGCGAAAAATACTACGTAAACGGGGCTCTTCTTGAAAATGGAGACCGCCCAAATACGATTCGCGTCATGGATAATAATGCCCGGATCCTTCGCTATTCCGACGCACTGTTGCCCAATGAAGTCGATACCCCTGTAAAAAGGGTCTACTACGCTGTGCAACTTCTGATCACCGGTGACTTAGACGCGCGCGAGGTGCTGCCTGCAATCGATGCGGAATGTGCTCATCTTGAATCGGTGTTCGAGCCGTTCAACGCGAAACCTATTTCTCTTGTTCGCAATATGGTCTGCCGCGGAAACTATTATTCAGCTATTATCCAACTGCGTAGAATATTTCCTCTAGAGGCCAGACTTCTAAATTTGGCCGAAACCCGAAATTCAAGTGGACCGTCTGAATTTTCTGGGGAACTGCCCGCTAGGCTTCAGATAGCATAATGGTTTTTCGCCCCGCAATTCCTTTTGGTGGCATAGCAGGTTATAATTTCCTGCAAGCAACACTCGATCGTCAATTAGAGACATTTTCGAATTCCGCTCAAATCGCCAATGACCGAGCCTATTTGGCAGATCGGTTTAGCGAGCCGGTCGGTTTAGACGATTTTCTAAGTGATCGCCGGCTTCTTCGTATTACATTAACTGCGTTTGGTCTTGCTGGCGAGGAGACGAAAGGGGGGCTTGTTCGCCGTGTCTTGGAGAGCGCCGCTGACCCAGACGATAATTTCCTGCAAAGAATAAACAACCCGGAGTATGTTCGCTTTTCCAATTTCGTCCAAGTTCAGAATGGTGAAATCTCGCTGTCTCCCTCAGCTGTATCTGATATTGCAGAAAATTTCTCGGTCCAGTCCTTCCAGACCGCAGTAGGGGAGGTCGATGTAGATCAAAGGCTAAGTCTTAATTTTCAGTCAGACATCTCTGAGATCTTTACAGAAGGTGCGACTGAAGAAACCTTGCTTTTCCGGCTACTTGGAAATGTCCCTGTACGGGAGCTGTTAGAAACTGCCCTCGGCTTGCCCCAGGAGGTGCGCCAGCTGGACATTGAGCAGCAAGCCGATATCTTCGCTGAGAGACTGCAGAGCGCCTTCGGTATTTCCGACGTGAGAGATTTGTCTGAGCCAAAAAATGTCGACCGGGTCATCCAACGGTTTCTTGCCATTCAGTCCATCAATAACGGCCCATCGCCTTTCACGCGGGGTGCAGTCGCGCTGACCCTACTAACAGGCGTTGGATCGTCGGCTAGCGAGAACCTTTTTTTGAGCCAGTTCCTCTAAGAGTTTGTAGCGCTTAGGAGGGTGTTCAGCACTTCGAAAGCTTCCTCCGGGCCATTTTTATTTTCAGATCCGGCAAAGTCGTCTAATTCATCATAGAGCGCGATAGCCCTATCGGTACTGCTATCACTGCCGATTTCATAAAGGTTTGCTCGGAGCATGGGAGCGATCTCTTCCCGGAGCGCAATGCACTTTTTAAAGTCGCTTATTTTTGAATTTTCCTCAGCATTCGCAGCTTCTGGCAGCGCCCTCGAAACACTTCGCAGAATATCTATTGCAGGATAACGGCCGCGCTCAGCGATTTGGCGGTTCAAAATAATATGGCCGTCAAGAATACCACGAATCATATCAGCAAGCGGCTCTTCCATGTCTGAACCGGCAACTAGAACAGAAAAGATGGCGGTGATGTCGCCGAAAGGGTCGATTCCGGGTCCAGCTCGTTCGACCAGTTCAGCGATGACGCGCATCGTCGAGGGGGGAAATGCATTAAGCGCAGGGGTCTCGCCGCCCATTAAAGCGATTTCCCTGTGGGCTTCTGCAAACCGTGTGAGTGAATCAAGGATGAGCAGCGTGTGATGACCTCTATCGCGAAAATACTCAGCTGCCGCCACTGCACAGTAAGCTGCGCGCTTCTTTGCGCCAGGGGATTCGCTCGCCGTCGCGGCGACGATAGTGGTTTTCGATATGATGTTCTGGCTAGATAATTTGGCAATAAAGTCGCTAACCTCGCGGCTCCTTTCGCCTATAAGCCCGATGACAACTCGGTCAGCAGATATTCCCTCGGCAAGCCTTCCGAGAAGGGTTGATTTTCCAACGCCCGAACCGGCAAAGAGGCCCACCCTCTGTCCACGGCATATGGGCAGTAAAGTATCTGTCGCCATGAGACCTGTTGGCAGTCTAAAGCCCAAGGGGCGTCGCTGACTTGCAAGCGGCGGCGAACAGTACAGCGGACAGCTAATAGCCCCGCTATGGTCAAGCGCGACACCGCTTAGGATCCTGCCGCGATAGTCGACGACATTACCGAGCCAATGAGATCCTACATCGACATATGGCTCTTCGACAACAAATGCTCGGTCCCCGAGACGCAGGGATCCATAGTCAGAATAGATGAGTGCGGATACGCAGTGATCCGATATCGACTGAACTTCTCCAAAGATAGTGGTTGATCCAGCCTGTATGCTGATTTCGCTTCCGACCCTCGCAAATTCGCTGACCCCCTGAATTTGTATTTTGCCGGGTTCGATATCTGTCACCGTTCCCCACACATTGAAGAGCTTCGATTTGTTCCGCTGATGACCGATGTCCATAGGTGGGTTCATCCTTATCAGTTAATTATTGAGGGCGATTCATTAAGCCTTTGTTCAACTTATTCTCCCACCTTTGTAAAAGTCTTAATAAGTGGTCAGACGTCATGCTAACCGATCTCAACATTTTCAAAATCTATGGTGCCATGGCGCGTCATGCGACCGAGAGCCAGCGCATTACCTCGATTAATGTGTCCCGCTCCTCTGAGCCCGGTTATAGGTCATTGGAAGTAGAATCGTTTAGCGAGTTTTTCGAACGAGCTCAGAAAGCGGGCGATCTTAATCAGACATTTCGTGTCACCGAGGCCAAAACGCCGATCGCACCGAACGGAAATAGTGTTAGCTTGGAAAAAGAGATTTTTGCCTCGGCCGAGGCAAGCGCGCAGCACGATATGGCCATGGCAGTTTACGGCAAGACATTGGATTTAATGCGCGCGGCTATGGGTCGGCGAAACTAGAGGTTCTCGCACATGAATTTCTTAAAAGCGACAATGCAAAATGCGATTTCCGGAATGGATCTACAAGCTAAGCGTATTGATCTGACATCGGAGAATATTTCTAATGCTGACACGCCGGGATATCAGAGGAAACTCCTTATCCCGAAGGTCTTGGATGCGTCGGGAAGCCGGTTTCAAGAGACATTAGTTGCCTTGGATCCAACACCTGGCGAAACTGAGTTCGACCCAACGCATCCCCTCGCAGACACAAAGGGATATGTCACCAATTCAAATGTCACGCTCGTAGTCGAAATGGCAGACATGAGAGACGCCAATCGTCTCTACGAGGCGAATTTGAATACGTTCCAGCAGGCCAAAAATATGTACCGCTCGCTTTTGGATGCCTTGCGGCGATAGGGAGTAAGAGATGACGGATGTAAATTTTGGCAGCCAGGCGGCCGTTAATGCAGCAAAGCTAGCAAACAGTGCTGCCGCGAAGAAACCCGACGCAGCCGGTGAGGCGGTTAGTAAGGGTGTTGAGACCTTCCGGGATGCACTTGAGCAAGCTGAAGCGGCTGCGATTGATACGGCAATAGGCGGGGCAGACCCCCACGCAATGGTTGAAGCTCTAGCGAATGCAGAAATGGTGGTCGAAGCAGCCGTTACCGTGAGAGACAAGGTTGTGGAAGCTTACCAAGAGCTCCTTCGCATGCCTGTTTGATCATCATCTTGATTATTTTTTTCACATCATCAGTTGAGGTGAAGCGATGACTGAAGCAGATATATTTGAAGTTCTGCGTTCGGCTCTCTGGACGGCCGTTCTCATGGGCGCTCCGATATTAACAGCATCCCTTGTCATCGGATTTTTGATTGGCTTGATCCAAGCGTTGACCTCGATTCAAGAATTGACGTTGACCTTTATCCCTAAGGTCGGCGTCGTCGTTGCTGTATTCTTTCTAACTATCGGATACATGACGCGACTTTGCTTGGATCTGTTTTACAACAGTGTTCTTCCGCTTGTTGGAGCTTAAGCGTGCCAAATCTGAGCTTTCGTCTAGCAGATCTCTCAAATCCGACGTCGTGGCTCGCGATAGGATTGATGCTAATCATTCTTGTAATGATCTTGCCTGTACCGGCTTGGGTGCTTGATATCGGCCTGACGCTATCTTTCGCGTTTGCTATTCTCATCTTCACGACCGTGATTTTTATTGAGGAACCTCTAGATTTTTCAGCGTTTCCGAGTGTTTTGCTCGCATCTTTGATCCTGCGACTTGCTTTAAACGTCTCCTCTACAAAACTGATTATTGGGGAAGGGCATACCGGTACGGCTGCTGCTGGCGGTGTCATTGAAGGATTTGCTATGTTCATTATGGGCGGCAACCTCTTTGTCGGCCTCGTAGTGTTCGGCGTCCTCGTCATCGTAAACTTTATGGTGATTACAAAAGGGGCAGGGCGCATGGCCGAAGTCGGAGCGCGGTTTGCCCTCGATGCGATGCCAGGAAAGCAACTCGCCATCGATTCAGATCTCGCAGTTGGTGCTATAAGTCACGAAGAAGCAAAAGCTCGGCGTCAGCAAGAGCAGGAAGAGGCAGCTTTCCTAGGCTCCCTTGATGGGGCGTCAAAATTTGTAAAGGGAGATGCTGTCGCTGGCCTCTTAATCACAGCGCTCAATCTTTTAGCGGGCATTGGATTTGGGATGGTCAGTCATCAACTCAGTTTTGGTGACGCGCTGGCGAATTATTCGATACTAACCGTGGGTGACGGACTTGTCTCACAGATCCCTGCCATCATCGTCTCAGTGTCCGCAGCGCTCTTGCTGTCAAAAGGGCGTGGTGAGGGCGCGATTGACCGTGCCCTCGGCATACAGCTGGCCGGGAACATGACTTCACTCTGGATTGTCGCTGGCATTCTCCTAACCTTCGCACTTTTTCCTGGACTTCCTTTCATACCTTTCATGGCAGCAGCAATAGGCTTAGCGGCTACCTCTTTGCTAATTGGGAGACGGCAAGAGAGCGATACCGAGAGCGGAACGGACACTGCGACAGAAGAGTTAAACGAGCCAGCTAAAATCGGCGATTCCATACATTCTGATGAAATTCACCTCGAAGTCGCGCCTGATCTTGTCGGCGTTGTTCTCCAGGGCGAACAGGGCGTGGAGGCCCGAATTGATAAAATGCGTCGTTACATCGCTGAGGAGTACGGATTCGTCCTGCCATCAATTCGCATGACGGATAATCCAGTGCTCGGGCGCAACGAATACCGACTGAAGATACAGGGTGTGCGACTGGCTGAAGGGACGCTTCGCCCCGGCTGCGTCCTTGCCTTGATCGATGAAGATCAACTCCCGCACTTGAAAGGGGAGAATACAAAAGAACCCGTCTATAAGGCCTCGGCCCGGTGGCTGCCCAACACAAAGAAACAGGAATTATCGGTCTCGGGGATACCTGCGATTGACCCGATCGAAGTCCTCGCCACCCACATGCTAGAGACGATACAGGCGAACTTTTCCTTGATTTTTACCCGCCTGGTGATGATGGACACGCTCGATGCGTTGACGGCATTATCCGATGCAGACAAAGCCGAAGCCAATCAGCGGTTTCTGGACGAATATATACCTGGTAAGGTTCCGGCCGAATTCCTCCTTTCAGTCTTGCGCGCTCTTTTGGCCGAAAGGGTGCCAATCAGAAATATTGTGCTGATCGTAGAAGCGGTTGCCGAGGCAAAGACCCGATCGCTCGACCTGACAGCATCTGTCGAACTTGTACGCCAGCGCTTGTCTTTTCAGATCATCGATCGGCTGAAGGATGATGAAGGTCGCTTATCTCTGGTACAATTGTCGACGCGTTGGGAGACAATATTCGCCGAAAATGAAATTACCCGTGACAATGGTGTGCCGGATATTGCGCTTCCCCCGGAGCTCTTTGGTGAGCTGATCAACGCTATCCAGACAAAACTCAATGAGTGTGCTGAAAAAGGCGTCATGGCATGCGTCGCAATATCATCCAATCGCCGACGATTTTTGCAGACAGTGCTCTCTAGCAAAGGTGTTCGTAACTCAGTTGTCGCTTATGAAGAGATTGGACCAAGAGCCAATCCAAGAATCGTTGGCGTTGTATAGTGCCAGCTACGGGGGTCGAATTTCTTCCGCTCGCTGACTGGGTGACGATGTTCATGGCAGTTCTAGCCAGACTGTCACCTGTTATATTTCTAATGCCAGGGATCGGCGAGGAAGCCATTCCCGCCCGCGTGCGACTCGCACTCCTTATATCACTGTCTTTAACGATCTCAAGCATGGGCGTCGTTGACCCCATATCTATGTCTGCCGGGCCCGGCTACATCGAACTTCTTTTCGGAGAACTGCTGATTGGATTTGTCTTTGGCGTTTCTCTTAGAGCTATGCTTTGGATCTTGAACAGTGTCGGTGCTATCGTCGCTCAATCGATCGGTTTGGCGCAATTTCTTGGTGTTGCCCTGCAGACCGAGGCTCAAACGATCACCGCCAATCTTTTATCGATTGCGGGTGCAGCACTTCTACTGACTGCAAATTTCCATGTGGCGGTATTTGCAAATATAATGAAAATATTCAAATCCGTGCCGGCCCACTCCCTACAGAATGCCGATATTGACTTTATCATTAGAGCTCTTTTTGACGCGTTCAATTTCGCAATCACTCTATCGTGGCCATTTGTTCTTGCCAGCCTGATATATAATATTTGTCTTGGATTTATTAACAAGGCAATGCCACAAATGATGGTCGCTTTTGTTGGTGCTCCGTTTATGGTGGGCGCGGGGCTTATACTTCTCACAGTGTCAGCTCTGAGCCTCTTTTTCGTTTGGCTGGACCGCGCGCCAGCCATCATGGGATTGGGCTGACATCGCTCATGGCAGAGGAGGATACCGGAGAAAAAGAGTTTGAGGCCTCTGAGCAGAAGAGACGAAAAGCCCGTGAAGACGGCAATATTGTCCAGTCAAGGGAAACAACAAATCTCGCAGTAGTATTTGGTCTGCTGGCCGCGGCTTCTGGTTTTCAAGTCTTTCTGGGGGAGGGGGTATTTCAGCGATTGGTGAGTATGCTCTACCATGCGGAAGCCTTTTCGAGCGATGTCTTCAAATCCAATGGCGGTCGAACTGAAGCTTGGATAATCGGAGTGCTGGCTTACTTTTCAATCCCATTTATTATTCTCGCCAGTATCAGTATGATATTGATCATATTGACACAATCAATGACGTTTTCAACGAAGAAGATAAAGCCGGATTTCAAAAAAATATCCCCGGTCTCGAACTTGAAGAAAAAGTACGGTGCGCAGGGCTTGGTGGACTTTCTTCGAGACGCCGCAAAAATGATATTTGCAGGGTCTCTCGCAACATTTTTTCTTATCGGATTTGCAGAAGACTTCTACGCCGGCAGTGCGGTCCATATCGGACAAATTGGACACGTGACATTTAGGCAGGTCGTGCAATTGATTATTCTATTTGGTGTTTTCCAATTCTTTCTTGCAGCGATCGACTTTCCTATTCAGTGGCGACTACACGCCAATAAACTTCGCATGTCGAGAGAGGAGCTGAAGAAGGAGACAAAGGAAAGTGAGGGCGATCCGCTTTTGAAGCAGTCACGTCGGGAAAAGGCTTCGAAAATGACCAATGGAGAGATGCTTCAAAATGTTAAAACTGCGACAGTTATTATGGTGAACCCAACCCACTATGCCGTTGCGCTGAAATGGGATCCAGATAGCCAAAAAGCGCCGATACTTGTCGCTAAAGGTGTTGATCACATCGCCGCCAAAATTCGTGAACTTGCAGCGGACAATAACGTACCTATTTATCGCGATCCACCAAGTGCAAGATCAATCTATAGTTTAGTCGAAATTGGTGACGAAATCGAACCGAATCATTTTGCGGCGGTAGCGGCAGCGATTCAGTATGTCGAAACGATAGGAGCACCATCTAGTTAATGCAAATAAAGATCAGTAATCTTGTGAAACTAAAACGCATCAAAGCGGAACGAGATCTCCTACATGCAGAAAGAGCGTTCACAGCAATCAATCTTGATATATCCCGAATTACCTTGGAAATAGAGAAGTATGACGCTTATCATAACCGTAAAGAGCAACTGAATTTTATTTCTACAGATCTGTGGTTGATCGAAAATATAAAAAAACTGCGTGAACTGACTTATCAACGGAGAATCCAGCAGACCCATTTAGATGATGCTAGAAATAATGCGCAGGCAGCTGTCTATGCGGAGGAAATGGTGCTTTCGATTCTTGGATTATAGAGGTCGCGCGTCTATTTTATGATTTCGTTACATATTTGTGTGGCATTAGTGCAGAAAGTGTGATACTACTAAAGGTAGAAATATTGTTTTGCGTCTTAGAATAAGATGAAGACCGGGGAGCCAATCGATGCGGGCTACAAGACAACGAACTGATGATGAGATCATTATTGGCAAAAACTTGAGACGAATCAGGAAGGCGCATCAACTTACTCAGAGTGATTTGGCAAAGCGCCTTTTTATAACGTTTCAGCAAGTACAAAAGTACGAACGTGGCAAAAATCGTATTAGCTGCGGTCGTCTGATAGAAATGGCGCGGGTACTTGATACCCGGATTCTGGACTTCTTCGAGCATATAGACATGCCAGGCGTCGCATATCCCAAAACAAGAACGCGCGATATGAGCGTTCAGGAGTTGCGAGATGGGATTTACAGAGATTTGAAATGTATTAGCGACTTACCCACTCTTTGTTCGATTAAAGATGTAATTGACAAATTCGGGATGTCTCAGGCCCCGTCCAAAAAATATAATGACATCGGGTGGGGCGATGATGTTGAGTGAAGTGCTGAACGAAGAGACTCTTTAGGGAGCGTCTATAAAAGTGTTTATTGGTGATGATACGTGTATCAAATAAGCCCTTAATAATCTTTGAACCAAAAAGACCAGTTGTTTTAAGGGTATTGTCAGAGCCGATTTTCGAAAAGGAATATAGATTTCTTGAGACTGTTCGAATAATAAATTTCGAAACACTATCTTTCTATATGACTGGATGAGAAAAAGATTGAATTCCTAAATTCCATAACAGGTAAGATCGACAACTAGGCAGTTAGAACGCTTGATAGATCAGGTCAATAGAGTTCGATAAACAGAGAATCTGCATATAGAATTCTCATAGTATTTGAATTTCTCAAAGTAGAGTCTTCAGTGCGTTTAGCATAAATAGGTTGTGGCTCAGCCCCTAGATCGGGGTTCTTCATTTGGAGAGTATATTCGCCTTTTTTCCTGTGTTGAAGTTGTGAGTGAGGCCCGGTGAGTGGAGCCTTCTAGCAATTTATGCGAGCCTGGACGGCCCCATACGAAATGGTCCGAAGTTTGAGTGAGATTTGGCTCTGACAAGGAGCTGAGAATGCGCAATAGAGCGGAGCCTGAAGAAATTATCGCGAAGTTGCGCGAGGTTGAGATACGCTGAAGCCAGGGCGAAACAGCGGGCCAGGCAGCACGTGCATGGCGTGACCGAGCAGAACTACTAACGTTGGCGTAAAGAGTATGGTGGCCTATAGGTCTACCAAGCCAATCGGGAGAAGGAGATGGAGAAAGAAAATTCTTGTTTGCGGCGGGCTGTTTCCGACCTCACTCTCGACAACCAGATCCTGAAAGAAGTTATTTGGGGAAAGTACTAAACCCTTCACGCAAACGCATAGCGGTCGACCACGTGGTTACAAGAGCTTTGTGTCTCGGAGCACCGAGCCTACCGCGGGGTTGGCCAGCATCGATCTACCCAACGCAAAGACCGAACACCGCGTGCCGATGAGGTTGCGCTAACCGAAGCGATTAAGGTTGGGCCAGTCCGATTGGGCAGGCCATGTTCGCAAATCTGCCTTGTGATCACGCCAATGATCTGTTCTCAGCTGAATCGTGATTTTTTCATCTTGCATCCTCGTTTTCGGGGGCTCTGCAAATCTTTGTCCGGAAATTATGGGGCTGGATCAGCTGCTTGGATACTTGGAAAGAAGGGCATAGGCAATTTATCAAAATTTGCCGTCAAATAAGTCGCCGTGCTTTGAACAAGGTTACCGCAAGGCTCATTCACAACAGTTTCTGACTAATTCTATGGGGCATCGAAATACCCACCCAGCTCGTTTGGTCGATGTGCGCGAGAAGATTTAATTCTATAATATCTCAATCCGCAGGAAGGACTATTAGGCGAATTGACGTTCAGTTGATGTTGTTAGATCGTAGCTACAGCTTTCCAAATCGGCTAGTAACGACAGCAACAATTGTAGCTCAGGTGTTAGATTGTCTGTGCTCTTCGTACTGAGACCTAGTTCGTCTAATACAACGTTAAGCTTTATTTTCACCTCTTTGCGTGAGCATGACGGGGTCTGCGACATCATCAGCACAGCGTGTTGCTGAATTTCGAATTGTTCATCCGCTTTATCTTCAGAATGTATTTCCGACGCGTATTCTGACCAACACTCACGAGCAAATTGCCAAACTCCGAAGTAAGCGGAAACGCTCTTTTCCATGTTTTCCCTCCAACCCTCGATACTACTTAAGATGGTTACTACTTGAGCGAGTATGATTAACAACAAGTTAAGGTCTATGCGGACTGTATCGATACATGTAACTTGGCTGCAGCTCTTGGGTTGTTAATAGGGTAGTAACCAAAGGTCTGCGACTTTTAGCTATTAACTCAAGGAGACGGTTCTTGCGTAATTCCAGATGTCCATCTGAAACAGACAAATACGTCGGCGAGAAGATCCGCGAAGCCCGGAAGTCCGCAAAGTTGACAATGGTAGAACTTGCCGAGGCGCTGGAGATTTCTTATCAACAAATACAAAAGTACGAGTCGGGCAAAAATCGAATATCAGCGGGAATATTGTTTGATATGGCCTGTTTACTCGATAGGCCGATCTCATATTTTTTTCCGCAAATTGGTGCTGCTCAAGTTCATAGTCTGACTGACAACGAAAGCCAGGCGAAACTTTTCTCAATGATGAATGACGCAGGATTCCTTCGAGCTTTTGAAAACGTCTTGGACGAGGTTAAGAAAGATCAGATTCGCGCAGACGCGGCATAAGTTGGATGATTAACAGGTTCGCCAGTGGTATTAGAAAATTACGGCGTGGCGAAAGCCAATCAACAAAATGACGAGGGCAGGGTCAGGCTTGACCGTGAAACAACTTAGTGCGTGCATACATCACGAAAGCATAAAGGCTCGACTGATTGGTTATGGATTCTAAAATCTGCGATTTCACGCTACTCTGCGCATATAAGGCGATTATGACACTTGTGAGTGCATTTGTGTTTCTTGGTGCGTTAGGCGTACCTCCAAATTTAATTCGATGAGTACCGTAAGATTGAATTCTAACCAGTCGTTATTTTATCGCTCCTATGCTCTCGTCAAAATCAACTGTTTAAGTAACTACCAAAGATAATACGTCGGAAACTAATGTGGACGATTTAACACAGTCCATAAGATCAATCATTTCTATCTAGATATATACATCAATTCTAGAACGACCTTAAAATCGAAACGCGCCCGCACTTCTCGAATGGCGGGAACTACTTACGGCCTTAGACCCGCTAAACTAGGAGACTTGTTCGCATTCGACCGACGGCACCTAGAGGACGTATGGATAGTTTCCTATCAGGCCAAACGTATGACACAATCCCTTAAGTCTGCTGCTATCTCCTCTGACATCGTCTCCTTAAATGGAAACCGTGTCAAAACGAGGCCGACTTCCCCAAGAGCTGCTATCGTCGAATAGTCATGATTGCGATCAGATTTCAGGTAAGGTCGCCCCTCATCATCTACGGTGAGCATAGCGTCTTGGCAAAAGATCTCGACACTATGATAGCCTAGATCTTTTAGTGATTGAGTGTGCGGCGTCAGAAGTCCTGCGATTGCTTTTAAACGAGAAACAACATCGTCTGGCGGATAATATTTTCGAGAATACCCAAACGGTTCTGTTCGCTCTATCAGAAAATCACGTAGCACCAACTGGATCATATCGTTATTCAGAGTATTGTGTTCAGGGTCTGGCGCACCAAGTAGACTTCGGAAAGTCGTGTATACCTTATTCTCTCCTCTGATCTTCTGAACCAGCGATTTATTGACCAACATTAGGATCAACACGAGAGCAAGTAAGGCAAGGCTACTTAAGACAGTAATCCAAATGAAAAAATCCATTTACAATCTCCAATGATGCAATCACAGATTACAAGTGCTTTTGGCGGCGGAGCGAACGAAAAAACTCACAAAATGGGCAGCAAGTGGCCTCAAAGCTGGTACTGTTTTCGCTGAGTGAAATGGGAGCCCTCCATCTATGGATCCGGTAACGTTGTTGTGGCTATCAACTGCTTCTAACACTACAGCTCCATCCTGCATCAAACCACTAGCACGACCCGTCACCCGACGCTTGTAGAGATTGCAAACGACCCACAAATTCATCGCCTCTACAACTCTTGCCATGAGTGCCGTCCACCAAATTTCTGCGGATTAGTGCGCTTTGAGATGCAGTCCCATGCTCTGCATTGCGACATGAATTCTGTCGCAGTTGCCTGGCCTTGCCCTGAGCGCAGGTTTATTGAGCACACAATTTGGCGGCCAGTGTTTAATCCTGCGTCAGGTTAAGGAGGGATGCCAGGGAAGTACGCGCTCCAACTTGTCAATTGATTATCAGCTACATGTACGGATAATCGGCGACTGAAGACGATTTTATTGGCTCATCGCGAATGTTCTGGCAGCAGCATTCTTGGACCTAATTCCTAGTCGGATTCGCTGCTTGGCTCCCGATCGAATGCCATTATGGGCTAGCTTTCGATATATGATGAGCAATGAGGAGCACGCCTGTTACGACACCACTGGTATACGCCAATGGATGCCATTGTAACAGTACAAAAATGGATCAAAGATTGGGTCGCTACCGGTGACAGACCATAAAGGGCTGTTCCCAATAATGGGCCAACGACGAAACCGAGGGCAATCATCGCCTGCATTACTCCTGCGATGACGCCTTGATTTTGATTGCAGGCCGAGAGTGATGCGGTAGCCAGTAAACCTGGATGCAGGGCACCAACTGCAAGACCTAATAGGGCGGAGCTTAGCAATAGCTGTAGATAGTTTGTTGAAGTGGCGTAGGCGGCTCCGCCGCAGACCATAATCGGTAATCCGATAGCGAGTAGTTTCATTGCGGAGAGTGATTTGTACCGAATGATTGTACCCTGAGCAGCAATGTTGGTGCATGCCATGACGAGAAAGCAGCCGCCAGATGCTTTGGCCGTGTCAGCCGTGTTCAGCATGAGTAAATCTTGCACATGAAAGGCGAGCGTTTGCTGTATCGCTGAGGCGGCAGTGAATAGCAGGAGCGCCATTGCGAGTACGGGCCATAGTGGGTGCCAGTCGAGAAACACACAATCAGACGCACTTGGATTTGCATTTTGCGTATCTCCAAGATTAATCAGCATAAAGAGGGCGGCGATCAGACCTAATCCAGCTATCACATATAATGCTGCCAAAGGCCCCCATGGCATGAATATGACGGCGAACGCTGGTCCGAGGATCATACCAGCGCCTAAAGAGGCGCTAACACAGGTGATGGCTGATGTGCGAGTCTCGGTATTTGACCGGGAGGACATTAGGGCAATGGCAGCAGGCTGAATGCCCGAGCCAAATACGGCATAGGCAACGCGCACTCCCAACAGGCTCAAAAACAATATAGTTGTGCTAATTCTGCCCGTGAGACCCATACTTAAGAGAAGCACAAATGTCAGACTGGCGATGCTGTAAATCATCATGCCTAAAACGATGATTCGACTGGGTTCTATGCGATCTGACACGCGCCCCCAAAGAGGGGACCCAACAACAAATATCAAAGCCGCTGCAGACACGATGATCCCGAATTGAAATTCGGTCAGGCCGATGTCTCGCACGACGGGGCCAGCAATGGCGAACAGTACTGTTTGGCCCATTGAAAAGATAACCAGGCTGGACATCAGCACAAATTGGGTGCCGTGTGCCGCCTTCTCACGAAAAGATGCAACTGTTAAATTGGTCATGTTCTCGCGCAATCGATGATAGGTCAGCGTCGCCCGCATCAATTTTCCTCTGTTACCATCATAATGAGCAGTGGGCCGATTTTATTGGCGGCAAGCCCGGCCTCCGTCAGCCAACGCAAGCTTGCAATTTCAGCCGTTCCCAGTGCTTCATTGAGTTCAGAATGCGTGGTTCCGTCATCACAACCCAAAAGCTGAATGCTCTCTCTTATTACTTTGATCCGGGAGGCGACGTCTCTGGCGGTTGCGAATTGCTGTTCGCGTCGCTCTCTGTCTAAGTTTGTACATCGATCCGCTTCGCCATCCGAGACGACCGACGCTGTGTGATAGGTCGGTATCGTTGAACACAATTCGATGATCTGCCTTGAGGGTATTGCTCCAGGAGTATTCAGGCGAACGAAGTCGTACGGCGATGTTAAATTTACGCCGTGGCTGCGTGCGTCCAACATTGATGTCAACAGAGTGTGGAAGCTGAAGCAGCCAACTAGATTGATGTCATCTTCTGCTTGGCT
The DNA here is from genome assembly GCA_039028055.1 of Pseudomonadota bacterium. Taxonomy (GTDB): domain Bacteria; phylum Pseudomonadota; class Alphaproteobacteria; order Caulobacterales; family Hyphomonadaceae; genus CALLCD01. The sequence goes on from JBCCIW010000003.1 coordinate 30,587, forward strand.
GGTTATCCATCTTCGTAGGTCGGCATAATCGAAAAGGGATCCGTTAAGCAGCGAAAAGACTGGCTCGGAGGCCACACTTGTGACGATCGGTTTAATGTGAGACCGGGACGTGATATCACTGGTATCAAATCTGACATGCGCGATAGGATCGTCATTTCTGCGCGACGCCTCGACTTGCCGATGGCATCTATCCCAGTAGTCGCTTTTGTTCGTATGCCAGCCAAGTTCGCAGTCATAGGAAGAGATGATCAGGCCTGGCATCATGCAGCTCGTTTTGTTGTTGAACGTGATGCAGAGTGATCGAGCACGCCAGGTTCGTCCCAATACCCCTCAGGCCGGATGAGAGTGTATGGATCAACCCATTTGGTAATTGGTTCGGTGTGACGCTCGACTGATATCTCGATTTCACAATAGTTGTAGTCGGAGAATGAAAATTCCTGGCGATTGGTGAACTTTTCGCAATACACCACACGGTTCCAGAAGTCCCACAGCCGACTTTGGATCTGCGCAATAACGGTCTGGTAGCCCTTCTTCGCCGCCAGTTCCAATGCATAAGCAATGATAACTTTCGCGACACCTTTTTCGCGAAGACCTTGGACAACGCAGAGGCGTTCAAGTTTTGCAAAGCCCGCAAACCAACGCATGCGAATGGTGGCGACAGGTTGGCCTTGTAAATAGGCAACGAGATGGGAGGCAGAAAAGTCGTTGCCGTCGAACTCTTCTTCGAACGGACAGCTTTGGCCCGCAATGTAGGCAATTGAGCGGACAGTGGCTGCATGTTGAAATTGATCGAATGTGCGCACCAATTCCACGCGAACGTCCTTTAGGACAGAATTGTCAATTTCGGCTTTGATGGACTGAAGCCCCGCTATCGGCATTTTCATTACGCGGCCACCTCATGAGAAACGAGCGCCTCAGATACCCATAGGTCAGGGACACCTCTCAAAAGCGGTGTCATGCCGAGACTTTGCATTGAGCGTACACCGTCATCTGTAGCGCCTCGGGCGAAGGCAGGTACAGCTGCGAAGAGTTCTATTCTGAGAATTGCCGCAGCTTGCATAACGCTACGGCGTGCATCGCGGGTTGCTCCACCATATACCCAACAGTAGAATCCGAAGCACCGCTCTCCCGGTTTCCAGACGTCCTCGAGTTTAGGGTCCGCTGGCGTAAACGCGCCCGTGCGCATCGAACGTTCCCCCTGATCGCTGAGTGGCACAGCCAATACAAAGCCCTCAATTTCAGTTTCTCCGGTGACCCACACGGTCAGGTTCGTGCGCGCGTGAATTCTGCTAACAATTTCAGGTGTCGTGAGCTTGGCTGCAAGCAAGCATTCCCCAAGGGTGAGTGTTGGAGCAATGTCATCAATAGTTGCAAGCCGAAATTGAAATGCACGCATTCGGGATACGAAAATATTTTGATTAATTTCAATGCTCTGCCGTACCATAATCAGTTTTTCCTCGGTTGTGGATGATCGCAAAACGCGATTCCATTCTGAGGAATTAGCCCGCTAGTTGAGTAATGGCTGTAGACGAGAAGCGATGGGGGGATTACGAAATTGGGGGGAGGATACGAGGAGCTGATGGATATTGATTGGGATAAACTTCGAGTTTTTAGGGAGGTATCGAAGAGTGGCAGCATCTCATCTGCTGCATCTTCGCTCAGCGAGTCGTCGGCCAATGTCAGCAGAAAGATGACGGATCTTGAAATGGCGCTGCAAGTGCAATTGTTTCATCGATCCACACGCGGTGTCGCCTTGACGGCCGCTGGCGAATTGGCACTTCGGCACGTTGAAACAATGGCTGATTCAGCGGAGGCGATAAGAACCGCGCTGTCACACATGGATGACTCTCAGGGCGGTGCCGTTAAAATCGTTGTAGGTGATGGCATTGGTGCACATTGGCTCGCACCACGCATCGCAAAGTTTCAGCAAGCCAATCCTGAAATCCAGATTACGCTCCAAGTTACCGATAATCACGGACGCTTGCCAGACGAGACTTTCGACATCGTCATCCAATTTGCCCGGCCGGAAGTCCCTGATTTAGTGGTGCAGCGCTTGGGCACGATGCATTATACATTTTTTGCAAGCCAGCATTACGTAGATGTGTATGGCCAACCGAACTCGGTATTCGACTTGCATCGACATCGCTGCATTTTTCACTCCGGTTATACTAACCAAACCGAACGCTGGTCGAAGCGTGGGCATGCTTTGGAGCAATTGGTCCCGACCGCGATCATTAGCAATTCAACGTCTGTCATCGTGCAGAGTTGTATTTCCGGCGGCGGGATCGCAATGCTGCCGTCCTATTTCGCCGAAGTGGACGAGCGACTTTGCCACATCCCTCTGGAAGAGGTGACCCCTATTCAATTTTGGGCGGTGTATTCGAAGCGAGTTCGCAACTTGCAACGCGGAAGGTTGGTTGTTGAGTGGCTGCTGAACGCCTTCGACCATCGCCGCTATGATTGGTTCCGCGAGGTTTATGTTGAACCGCAGTCGGTTGGGCGTCTAAATGGCTCAGCCATGCTTGGCAACGAATGCTCTGCAGCGGAACCAATTAAAGAAATGAAGAGTTGAATCTCGCAGGAATTCGAGTTTATTGTCCATCGGCCAATTCTAAGAGTAACACCGTGAATAACAAAGAACCATCTCTCATTGACAAGATGGTCGGTCAGCTTCTGCGTAAGCGGCGCCGCGAGTTGAAACTGACGCAAGAAGAACTGGGTGAAATCATAGGCTTAGCGTTCCAGCAAATCCAGAAATACGAAAGAGGTGCCAATCGGATTCCGGCAGGCCGTTTGTATGAATTTGCAACGGCGCTTGGTGTAGATATCTCATACTTCTATCAAGACGCTGCGGCGACGCTGGATCAGCAGCCCGTTTCGACGCAGACGGAGACTCCGAAGGACGGATTCGAGATAAGTCGCGAAGGCAAGCGGATGTTGAAGGCATTTGAGCGGATTGAGTGCGATGCCGTCCGATCTAGAATTTCAACCTTTATCGTCGGATTGGCGGAGACCGAATTAAGCAAGGTCGAGTAGTCGCGTTCAGAACTGGTGGATATAGCATACGGCATTGTCAGGGGAACTCGCGCTTGAGGCACAATGAGCGCTTTCGAAGAGCTGGGCTTGGTCAAAAGCCGTGACTTTGGCGACGGGCGTGCTCGGTTTACCATCGTTAAAGACGACAATCATGATCTTCTTTTCGACGTTTCCACTGGCCAGGTCATCGAGTTCCATGATGCAGAGCTGGAGAGACTGAAAAAGCGGATCGCCAAGCGCCTCGGCTATAGTCTCGAAAGCCACTGTCTTGAACTTCACGGGCGACCTGCCGATGCAGAAACCCGGACCGGATGATGATAAGAATGCGCGAGAACAGGCAGCGCTCAGGCAATTAGAAGAGCTCAAACGCCAACTGCTTACTCCAAACGCGGAGGAGTGGCATGCACTTCACTCCCCTCTGGTCCGTGAACATATCGAAGGGGAGGGGTGCTGGATTATCGGCAAGGTATTGAGTCGGTCACCGTTCTATTTCGATGTCGCCATTCTCGTCGGGAACAAAGTCGTCCGGCGTAAAGTCTCCGAGAAAAGCGTGCATCTGGCTAAGTGCGACTGAACTGCCTGATCTGACTGGCCCAACCGTAAAGTTAGGATCGACGGTTGGTATATAGCGGCGTTCATGCTGCCTTCAACCTATAAGGCGGCATGAAGGTCGCGGGCAAGATGGTTCTGGGAGCTGGCGGTTTATAGCCCAGTGATGAGTGCGGTCTTTCGGTGTTGTAGAAGTATCTCCAGTTCTCGATCAGAACCTGCGCCTCGCGTAGATCATAGAATATTTCACGGGCAAGCAATTCGTCCCGCAGCTTCGAGTTGAAGCTCTCGCAGTAGCCATTCTCCCAAGGTGATCCAGGCTCGATGTAGAGCGTCCTGACATCCAGTGCCTCCAGCCATTCGCGCAAGGCGGTGGCGATAAACTCCGGTCCATTATCGGATCGGATATGCTCAGGCGGGCCGTGCTCAGGGAACAACTCACCAAGCGTGTCGAGGACATCGCGAGAGTTCAGGCGTCGCTCAACGCGGATTGCCAGACACTCTCTTGTAAACTCATCGATGACGCAGAGCATCCGGAACACCTTACCGTCATGCGCGCGGTCCTGGACGAAGTCATACGACCAAACATGGCCTTTGCGGACGGGCCTCAGCCGAACGCATGATCCATAATTCAGCCAGTGCCGGCTACGTTTCGTTTGTTTCTGTGGGACTTTCAGCCCTTCTCGTCGCCAGATGCGATAGACACGCCCCGTGCTGACGGACCAGCCTGCTTCACGAAGCAAGGCTGTGATCCGGGCGATAGCCATATCGGCCGAACCGCTCTGCCAGGGATATGATGGCCGCCGTCAGTGCACCCTCATCATGTCGAGGTGTCTTCTTGCGTCTCTATGTCGAGCGATGCTGGCCAACCACGCGACAGGCTCGGCGCACCGAGACACCGAGTTCCTCTACTACATGATCGACCGCAACGCGTTTGCGTGAAGGGCTTAGTACTTTCCCCGGACAACCTCCTGAAGGATTTGATTGTCTAGTGTTAGATTAGAAACGGCGCGCCGAAGCCGGGCGTTCTCCTTCTCGATCTCCTTTATCCGCTTCGCCTGGCCAACCCGAAGGCCGCCATATTCCTTGCGCCAACGATAGAATGTCTGCTCGGTCACACCGATCGCCCGTACAGCTTGCGAGATGGTCTCACCCTGGCTGAGGCGGACTTCAACTTCTCGCAGCTTTGCGATGATCTCTTCAGGCTTGGCTCTTTTGCCCATGGTTCAACTCCATATCAGAGCCGATCCTAACTCAAATTATGGGCCAGTTTTTCTGAGGCAGTCCACCATGATTTAATTGCATTTTTTGAAGTGCGATTTTCTGTTACTCAGTTGATACACAACTGACATTTTGCCGTTTACATCGAGAGGGTGAACCTCCTTATGGAAGCACAAGAAGACTTTGGTCGAAGCCGAGCTTGGTGAGTTTCGCTCGCTTCTCTTGAAAGAAAGTCATATTCGTCAACCCGTGGTAATAAATGGAATTACCAAACGACTTTTTTGATTGGTGCGTCCTCCCGCACCCAATAAGCCCCTGATTTCCTTATAGGATTTCGGGGGCTTTTTTATTGGCCCGGACAATGAAGGCGGCAGGAGTAGGGCAGCATGTCTGCGCGCGCGGCCGCGGCGTAGAAATGCAAAGAGCGGAGCTATCGCTCCGCTCTTTTCTTCAACAGGTATTTATATCCTACTGCGGCTCGCGATCGCGGATAATCTGGTCGACCCGGCGCGGACGCAGGAAGAAGCGCTCGCTGAGCTGCCGTTCCTCATCAAGGAAGTATCCGTCGATCTGGAATGCGTATTCCAACTCCGACATAATGATCGAGCCATTAGCCGGAACGATGTTTTCTGGCAGGTCAGCAACCGAAGCGCCTTCGGACAGCGCCGGCATATTGCGGCCGTCACTCCAGTCCACAGTCACGTTTCCATCGTCGTCGGCTACGAGGCTAGAGATGCGCATTGCTGCACCCTGGGCATCGAGCGTTTGCAAGACGATCTCGGTAGATCCAAAAATGTCTTCCATGTCGTTGTCGGTTATCACGTCCAGACGGGCAGCAATGTCACCCATAGTGGAGGTCGCCGAAGTCACGTTCCGCTCGCTCTGGAGAAGGATCGTCACTTCTGTTGTTCCGAAGAACAAGAGCAGCATGAGTGGCGCAACGAGGGCAAACTCCACTGCGGAGACGCCATCGGTATTCTTCGCAGCTTTGCGCAATCCGCGCAGGCGCTTTGGGCTAAATCGCTTTAAGGTCTTCAAAGTCATTGATCTCTTGTCCTTAGAAGGGCTCGTTGCGGAACGCTGTTGTCGAACGAAGCAAGCGTTTGTCGCCTGCCAGATTTGAAAGAGGTGCCATGAGGCCTGGCGTGATCAATTCCCACTCGTAAAACACGCGGGCCACGACCACCTGGTCCCGGAGACCTGGATTGAAATCAAACCCATCGGTATCAAGCTCCTGTGTGCCCGGATCGATAGGTGAGTTGTCATCGCTGTCGCCGAAGCTGTCGAACGTCCGGACATCAATGTACAGATTTCCGTCGCATGGCAGAAGGCCAAGCATTTCGGCACAAACAGCGGCTCGGAACGTTGCTTCGCTTCCGCCATTAGACTGAAACTCGCCCGTTCTAATGGCGCGAGATGCTTCGCTTATTCCGTTTTCCAAAGCAACAGATACTGCAAAGATCAAAGCGACTTCGAACAGTCCCATAAGGAGGAAGAAGAAAGGGATGGCGATCATTGCAAACTCAACGGCTGCAACGCCGCGTTTGTCGGATGCCCACTCCCGGACCTTCTTGTCGAGCCGTGGTGTGATCACAGCCATTTTAGTGATGTCGAACATTGCGACACGCTCCGCCTACTATTTCCTACCTTGGACATAACAGAGGGGCGTTGCCTGCCAATTAAGGTATCGGCTGGAGTTTTATTCAAATTTTATGGACTTCAGACGTCGCTAAACCCGGCATTGTCCCGATAGCGGCTGTTCTAGTCGGCGGCGTTGAGCGCCTGGAGATTTTCTGTCTGTTCGAAATTGCGCTGGAAGTAAGCCGCCTCATCGCCAATAGCGAGGATAGACTTACAGACGGGTGCGCAGTCAAACGTGAAATTTTCGCCGGCGCGATTCACGACCAAAACGCTTTCGTTTGTGGTCGATACCACAACGTCTGATGAGAGTAGCTGTTTTCCATCGACATCATATACGAGTAGATTTGTCGTCCCGAATGTTCGACCAGTGATGAAAACCAGATTCTCGTTGTGAACAGCGACGTCCGCTATGTTCGGGTTACCGATGACAACGCTGGCGGCGTCGCCATTACGGATTGCGATGCCCAGGCTCTTATTCGCCTCTACCGAAATCTGCTGTGCGGTCGCTGTGCCTATGGTTGCGAATACAGCGAGGGGCAGTAGAAGTTTTTGAAGGGACTTGCGCATGGGATCGATCCAGAAAGCTACTTTGAGTAATAGGTTATGAGAGAATATGGTTTATCCTTTCCTAAAGTACCGCAACCTCGGATCAGCTGACCTCGCCTCTTCACTCTTTATATATACAGGTTGAAATTCAGCGGTGATTGGCCCAATTTCGAAGGCCGCAAATCCCCATAAACTTGGTAAACAAAATACTGATCCGTATTCAGAATATATTTGTTTCTATTCACGCGATCTTTATTGCTGGTCGGTAAATTGATCTTGTTCTGGAAAAACACATTGAAGCCAGAACGGTTATAATCATGCATGATGGGAGTTTCCAATGCAAAACTTTGCTCGTTTTCTGAAAGATGAGTCTGGCGCAACCGCTATCGAGTACGCTCTGATCGCTGCTCTTATCGGT
>JBCCIW010000004.1:0-34880 GCA_039028055.1 Pseudomonadota bacterium
GACCATTGACTGAGGAAAACACCTGATGAGCAATCCCCGTGTCCTGATCGCGACGTCCCGTTACTACGAACACATATCGCTTGAGCTTGAGGCCGGTGCCAACGAGGTGCTTGAAGCCGCCGACGCGGTCGTCGAAACGGTCGTTGTGCCCGGAGCGCTGGAAGTGCCCGGAATCATCGCGATGGCCGCCGATAGTGCGAAGTATGATGGCTACATCGCCCTTGGTTGCGTTATCCGCGGTGAAACATCTCATTATGACTATGTTTGCGGAGAAAGCGCTCGTGGCCTTATGGACCTCACTGTCGAGCGCCGCCTGGCCATTGGTAACGGTATCCTGACCGTAGAGAACGAGGATCAGGCCATGGCCCGCGCCGACCGCAAGCGCAAGAATAAAGGCGCAGATGCAGCCAACGCCTGCTTGTCCATGCTGGCCTTCCGCAAGAAATTTGTTCGATGACGGATCAGAAGCTTCCATTTGAAGTGACAAGGGCTCGGCGAGCGGGGGCACGCCTCGCAGCGGTCCAGGCGCTTTATCAGATGGAGCAGACTGGCGAGAGCGCGAAGGCCGTTATCCGGCAATTCTGCGAGGATCGTTTGGGCTTCGGCCCAGATGGCATCCCTGTCGAGGAGGCCGATCCCGACCTCTTCAAATCTATTGTCACTGCCGCCGTGGATCACCAAGGAGCCATTGACCCTGCCATCGTCGAACGTCTGAACAATGGATGGAAACTTACTCGCCTTGACGCAACAACCCGCGCGATCTTGCGCGGTGCGACGGCTGAGCTCATCGCCCATGACCACCTTTCCGAGAGTATTATCCTCGATGAATATGTGGGCGTTGCTCATGCCTTTTTTGAGGGTGATGAGCCTCGCTTCGTGAATGGCGTGCTGGACAACATCGCAAAAGACTTACGCGGAACGGCTGGCAGTGCTGCCTGATATCTACCGGAGCTTCTTCAGTTGGCTCGTCAGGTAAAGATGCTGACAAACGGGTAGAACAACGATGACACCCTCTATGTTCCGGAAGTTATCCCTTGAATATTTTGGCGGGTTGCTAGGCGAGTTTGGGTTTGAAACTCAATTGAACTACGGCCCCTTGTATTATCGCCAGAATGAAGCGGATATCTTTCATTTTGTGATGCCTCAAATTGGTAGGTACGGCGACTATTTCGATGTGATGGTATTTGCGAATTCCCCTCGAATAAATGAAGACTTTGCCGATCGCCTCAGAGTCGGGATTGACGTACCCTCAGATAATAATTCGTACCTGAGCTTGGAATCGGGAGTTAGTTGGGACTACGTCAAATACAAATGCAAAAAGGAAAAGGATTTTATTGAAAGTTCTGAAACCAAGGTAATTCCCGCACTACAACAATTCGGCCTACCGTACTTGGACGGCATCCAGACTCTGACCGACTTAGCAAAAACAGTTCATCCGCAAGTCGCGAAGAATTATAAGTTACCAGATTAGTAGTGCGATCTGGTTTCTGCGCATCCAGATGCTTCCCGCAATAATGTACAGAACACATGTCCGAATTCGACTGGATCAGTAAATATTTCGCCCCGCTGGCGAAAGGTGCCGGCGCTGCTGGTCTTACCGATGATGTGGCACAACTCACATCCGAGAACCGCATCATCACGACAGATGCCCTCGTCGAAACCGTCCATTTTCTGCCGACAGACCCAATTGACACAATCGCCCGCAAGCTCGTTCGTGTGAATGTCTCCGACGTTCTGGCCAAGGGCGCAAAGCCTGCCGAAGCGCTACTTACCCTTGGCTGGCCTCGCACCCGTACCGAGGATGAGCTCAAGCGGTTCGCCGACGCTTTTGGCGAAGAACTCGCTGAGTGGGACATTGATCTTGTAGGCGGAGACACCGTTACCTCGCCATCCGCGCTATTCGTGTCTCTGACGCTTACGGGCACGCTTCCCGACGGTGTCAAACCCGTCCGTCGCTCTGGTGCTAAGCCTGGCGACATAATCTGGATCAGCGGTGAAATAGGCTGGGGCGGGATCGGCCTGGCGGCTGCCTTGGCAAATGAGGACAGCGAAGCTGCGGAGCGCTACCGTGTACCCAAAATCCCATCAATCGCCATCGCCGAAACCATCCTTTCCAACGCCAGCGCCTCCATGGATGTCTCCGACGGAATAATAGCTGATCTCACCAAGCTCCTCGCTGCAAGTGGATGCGGAGCAGCGGTCGCCCTGGATTCTGTTCCGCTGGCCAGCCCCGATTCTACTGATCTTGATGCCATTATGGCCGCGGTCACCGCTGGTGATGACTATCAGTGCCTTTTCACTGCGCCGCCTGAGGTATCGGGCGATATCTCGGCTGCAGGTCTCCAGCTAACTCAGATCGGCAGTGTAACAGAAACACGCGATTTGGAGCTTAAATGGCAGGGAAAACCTATTCCGATCCCGGCGAAGACCGGGTTCGAGCATAAATAGCTGTTCCGTAAAAAAGCCTCTGAAAATAGTCTGTTAACCAAATAAACAGAGTTGCGATGTGTGATCGCTGCGATTCATTCTCTCCAAAAGCGCGATAAGTCTTGCGTGTTTGGGTACCTTTTGGCAGTGAGCCAACCAAATCGGGGCGGGGCGAGGGGCATCCCTTTAGCACGCCAGCATAAATAAAGAGGACATCCTTATGGATTGGTTTTTGTTGACACTTCTCGCGGGTGTCGTGTCCGTTGTTTACGGCGCGATCACAATCCGCTCAATCATGGCCGCGCCGACCGGCAATCAGCGCATGGCGGAAATCGCGAGAGCGATCCAGGAAGGCGCCAACGCCTATCTCAGCCGACAGTATCGCACCATCGCGATCGTTGGCGTGGTCGTATTCCTGGTCGCCGGATTTGTCCTCAGCTGGGAAGCTGCGGGCGGCTTCCTGATTGGTGCTGTTCTCTCCGGTGCGGCAGGCTTCATCGGTATGCTCGTATCTGTCCGCGCGAACGTCCGCACAACGGAAGCCTCTCGTCAAAGTCTCGGCGCTGGCCTAAACGTCGCTTTCCGCTCCGGCGCAGTTACGGGAATGCTTGTCGTCGGTCTCGCACTGATTGGTGTTGTTTCGTACTATGGCGTTCTGACGGGCCCCATGGGTTATGGCGCAGCTGACCGGGTTGTCGTGGACGCGCTCGTCGCCCTCGGCTTCGGTGCCTCATTGATTTCCATTTTTGCCCGTCTCGGCGGTGGTATCTTCACCAAAGGTGCCGACGTTGGCGGTGACATGGTTGGTAAGGTTGAAGCCGGTATCCCGGAAGATGACCCCCGCAATGCTGCGACCATCGCTGACAATGTTGGTGATAACGTCGGTGACTGCGCGGGCATGGCCGCCGACCTCTTCGAAACCTACGCGGTGACGGTCGTTGCCACCATGGTGCTCGGGGCCATTTACTTCGGCACGGGCTTTGGCATCGGTGGAGATGAATCAGCGTCCTACCTCAACGAGATCATGCTCCTGCCGCTCGCAATCTGCGGCGTCTGCATCGTGACCTCTATCATCGGTACATTCTTCGTCCGCCTCGGCGCTGGCTCGACCAATGTCATGGGCGCGCTCTACAAAGGCCTGATCGCCACCGGCGTTCTGTCCCTCGGTGGATTGGCCTTTGTCATCTCCTCGCTACTGCCAGGCGGCTTTGGCGAAATCGAAGGCGCCGCTGCCGTGATCGGTATTTCCGACACGCTCACAGGCATGGACCTCTTCTACTGCGGCGCGGCTGGCCTCGCAGTGACGGGTCTGATCGTTGTGATCACCGAGTACTACACCAGCACCAGCTACCGCCCGGTGAAGTCCGTTGCTCGCGCATCGGAGTCCGGCCACGGGACCAACGTCATTCAGGGCCTCGCTGTCAGCCTTGAGTCTACAGCACTCCCAGCCCTGACGATCATCGCTGGCATTATCCTGACCTACAATCTTGCAGGTCTCTTCGGTATCGCCATCGCGACGACCACGATGCTCGCCCTTGCCGGCATAATCGTTGCCCTCGACGCCTTCGGCCCCGTGACCGACAACGCAGGCGGTATTGCTGAAATGGCCGAGCTCCCATCGGAAGTGCGTGACACGACCGACATGCTCGACGCCGTCGGTAACACCACGAAAGCCGTCACCAAAGGCTACGCCATCGGCTCTGCGGGCCTCGGTGCACTGGTGCTGTTCGGGGCGTACACCCAGGACATCGAGTTCCTGTTCCCGGACGCACAGGTCGATTTCGGCCTCGCCAACCCGTACGTCGTGGTCGGCCTCCTCTTCGGCGGCCTCCTGCCGAACCTCTTCGGTGGCCTCTCTATGATGGCCGTGGGCCGTGCGGCTCAGGACGTGGTTGAAGAAGTCCGTCGCCAGTTCCGCGAGATGCCCGGCATCATGAAAGGCGAGACGAAGCCAGACTATGGCCGCGCCGTGGACATTCTAACGCAAGCTGCCATCCGTGAAATGATTGTGCCGTCGCTCCTGCCGGTTCTGTCGCCGATCATCCTCTTCGCCGTGATCTACCCGATTGCAGGTTTCGGCGCGGCGCTCTCCGCGGTAGGTGCCATGCTCCTCGGTGTGATCGTGACCGGTCTCTTCATCGCCATCTCGATGACCTCCGGCGGCGGTGCCTGGGACAACGCCAAGAAGTACATCGAAGACGGCAACCATGGCGGCAAGGGCTCCGAAGCCCACAAGGCTGCCGTCACAGGTGACACGGTTGGCGATCCCTACAAGGACACCTCCGGCCCGGCTGTTAATCCGATGATCAAGATCACGAACATCGTGGCTCTGCTCATGCTGGCCGTTCTCGCTGGCGGCGCACACTAAGCGCCAACCCAAATCCATATTGAACAAGGCGTCGGGGCAACCTGACGCCTTTTTCTTTGCAGCGCGACACTTAACCCGACGCGGACAAACCGCCAGCAATATTATTGATTATCAATAATTCTATCCCCATGTCTGCCACCACGCACCGAGGAGATCATGATGGCCGACACCGCGCATTTCTGGAACAAGATCGCAGAAGGATACGCCAAATCCCAGGTGAGAGACGAGCGCGCCTACGAAAAAAAGCTGGCGATCACGCAAGCCCTGTTCCCGCCCGACGCAGCCGTTCTCGAGATCGCCTGCGGTACGGGCACGACGGCCCTCCATCACGCCCCCTACGTCAAATATTATCTGGCGACCGACATCTCCTCCAGCATGCTGGAGATCGCGCGCAGAAAGGCCGTCGACCAGGGCATCACCAACGTCACCTTCTCGGAGCAGGACATCGCTACCGCGGATTGGCCGCCCGCCACCTACGACGCCGTCCTCGCCATGAGTATCCTGCATCTCCTGCCGGATCGTCCCGCCGCCCTCGCGAAGATCCGGGAAACGCTGAAGCCGGGCGGCCGGTTCATATCCTCCACGATTTGCCTCGGAAACATGCCGTTCTTCTTCCGGCCATTGATCGGCACCATGAAGCTGGTCGGCAAGGCCCCGAAAACCGTCGACAGCCTGAAACATGAAGACCTCGCAGCCGCCATCACTGACGCGGGCTTCATCATCGAAGATCACCACCGCATGAGCAAAGCCAGCGTCGCCTTCATCGTCGCGCGAAAGCCAGACTAGAGAGAGCAGGGCGGCGCAAAGAGGTTTCGCGCTGAATAAACACCTCATAGCGGTAATTAACGTGGTTCAGGGTGCGGCCTCCATAATCTTCCAGCCTCTTATCCTCGTGGAACAGAAGACATCGAGCCGGTCTTGCCCTAATAGGTCGCGCAGCGTCTGCAATGGGTAAGCAAATGGCTCGAATAACCGGTCGAACGTGGATTTTTGTTTCGCATTCCAGCGAAGATCTTCTCGCCGTGAGAAAAGTTCGAAATTATTTGGAGGAGAAGGACGCGTCACCTCTACTCTTCCATCTTTTGGCTTCGAAAGACGAAGAAGAGTTCTGGCCAATCATCGAGAACGAGATTCAGGAACGTGATTTCTTTCTCCTGTGCGATAGCGAAGGCGCAAGACAGTCGACTTGGGTTCAGCGTGAAAGAGAGGCGTTCGAAAGATTTGCTGCCAAGAAGCGGAAGCGTAAATTTGAGATACGCGTTGATGCGCCTGATCTGGATTTGGCATCGCTGGATGCTTTCATTTCGGCGACGAAGGTGTTCCCAAGCTTCTCTCGAGAAGACGAGAAACAGGTTCAGCCAATTCTTGCGGCGCTGGAGCGTCGCGGCTTCGAGATCTTCAATGACATTCAAGACGTCGATCCCCACGCCGACTTTGGAGCCGATCTGCAGACAGCAATCGCAGATGTAGCTGCGCGCGGATTCGTCGTTATTTTCCTGAGCAGGAATTCCCTGAATAGCGATTGGGTCAAATTGGAAATTGAGAAAGCTGCAAAGCTTCGTGCCCGATTGATCCCGATTATGATAGAACCGGGGTTACCGATGTCGTCATTGCCAGTGTCCGTCACGAGTTATCGCGTTTTCGATGCAACGGAAGGTCCGTTTGCTGATCCCGAGGCGCTCGCTGATTTGCTCCATAAAGAAGCCATTTGACGGCGTATGCGCGCGGTCAGCCCCGCCGTCGGTAATGTCCGTAATCAGGGGAAGGAGTTGGCTGATGAAGTTTGAAAAGTACGATGAAAGATCGCTCAGTTTCAGATTTAGCTACAAAATTGGATATTATTCAGAACAATTCACCTGTTCGATTGATATCGCTAATTCTGTGAGCTGTTAGCCAATCGTTTGAGCAGGCTTGCCAATATAGCCCGCTCTTGTTTGGAGAGCGGTTCAAGCATTTCCATAATGGTGCTGCGTGTAATTGCGCGAATATCGTTGACCGCCTCCTCCCCATTTTCTGTCAGACGAAGCAGCGTTAAACGAGCGTCATCTTCTGATGATGATCGGACCAGGAGATTCCTGTCTTCCAGCTTGTTTGCCGTTCTCGTCAGCTGAGACTTATCGCGCCCCAGAATAGTTGATAGGGCAGTCATCGTCGCTGGCTGAGCCTCTGATAAAGCCACAAGGAATAGTCCGTCCGCCGGCCAAATTTTTTCGCTAGCGTTTCCTTTTACGCGCGCGTGATAACCAAGATTGGTTGCCCGAAGCAGGCGATCAATCAAAAAAGCGATGTCATCTTCTATCATTGCACTTCACATTATGGACTTTGTCCATTATTATCATCCTATAGAGTACGAAGAAATTAAACTTGGAAAGCATGCGCCTGTGTGAGTTCAGCAAGTTCTGTGCGGGCCAGATTTTGTCTCATAACGTTATCGCATTTTGCTAACCAGGGTAGCGAAGAATTGGACAGGTTTAATGCAGGCTTTGTCGATTGGGATAGCAATCTGTTTGCTCATCATAATGCTGTTACACGCGCTTTGGGGCTTCAGGGTCTGGTGGCCTATTGCTGATGAGCTGACGCTTGCTAGAACAGTTGTTGGAGCACCGGGAATAAAGCAGATGCCATCTTCTGCCGCCTGCTTTGCTGTTGCCTTTCTTCTTTTTTTGGCAGTTACTTTAAACTTGTTGCTAGGCGGAGTAGTTGAACTCCAATCTTTGCCAAAGACCCTTATTGCTGTGGGAGGTCTTGGTGCTTCATCAGTATTCATTCTGAGAGGCATCATCGGCTATTTTCCCTTCTGGGCAAGACTAACTCCAGAATTGCCGTTGCGGGCTTATGACCAGTGGGCTTATTCGCCTCTTTGTATTCTGCTCGGCGTCGGAATGCTTGCTCTGTCTTGGCTGTACTGCGTTCAGGAATTCTCATCGTGACGTCGATCGCTGCCTACGACCTATGTGTCATTGGAGCGGGCATTGCAGGTCTCAATGCTCTGTTTGTCGCCAAGAAATATTTACCGGCGTCCGCACGTGTTGCGCTGATTGACAGAAACGAACGGCCCGGCGGAATGTGGAACACGACATACGATTATGTTCGCTTGCACCAACCCCATCCTATGTTTACGGCAGGCAACATTCCATGGCCCCTTTCCAAGCCGAGAGACTATCTCGCCACAGGCCACGAAGTTCAGTCACACCTTCAGCACTGTCTGGGCGTGATTGAGGATGGACTTCACGTCGATAAGTTCTGGTCGTCGGATGTCATTGCCGTTGATGAGTTTGAGTCAGATGATGGTCCTTTCGCTTCGGTGACAATGACTCCAACAGGTGAAGACGGCACTGACCAGCAGCTCCATTCAAAGCGAGTCATTTTTGCCAAAGGGCTCAATGTTCCTGAAATCCGCCCACTGACATTCTCATCCAGTAAGGTAGAGAGCTGTATGCCCGAAACCTTATCTAAATACTTCGAGACCGACGCCCCGGTTTATGTGGTCGGGGGTGGTAAAACCGGAATGGATACCGTTCTCGAACTTGGAAGCTCCCCAGGTTCCCGAGAAATTTCGCTTATCGTTGGTAAGGGAACCTTGTTCAACAAACGCGACATGTTTTTCCCTACGGGGCTTAAAAGGTATCTTAATCCCAATTCAAATCTCAAAATGGCGGTCGATATCGCTATGCGTTTCGATGGCAATAATGGGGATTATGTATTTGACCATTTCAAGGAAAACTACACGATCACTCCAGGCGGTCGAGGAGAGCGTTTTATGTTCGGTCTCCTATCCGAAGACGAATGCGACCGAATAGAGCAGCTTACGGATGAATTTATCTACGACTACCTTGAAGACGTCATAGATACCGACCACGGGCCTGCGATTGTTCTCAGGAGTGGTTCACGCAAGCCGGTAAAACCAGGCTCAGTTTTCATCAACTGCACCGGTCATCTCTTCAAGGGAGTAGATCCGAGGGTGATGTTGCTGTCTGAACATTCAACCATCCTGAATCTGACATCGCGCGCTTCATTTCACTTTCTGCCTGCCATGTCGTCTTACTTCCTCTCGCACTTGTTCTTTTCTGATAAGCTTAAAAACGGTCCCTATTCGATCATGGATACGGACGCGTTATTGGCTTCCAACAAAAAAGACGCGTTTATAGTTGGAATAACACAAGCGCTGCTCAACTCTCTGCTCGCGCTCGATGACTTGTCACTCAAGGTCTTTAACGAATTTGGATTAGATTTTGATCTGTGGCACCCAATTCACAAACGTTTGGCAGGGTTGGTGAACCTACAAATTAATCGGAAAAAATACATAGATCATTGCCAAAGGACGCTGGCGACGATCGGCGAACTAAATGATGCACCAAATAGCTTACGGGGTCATGCCGAATGAGTCTCCTCAGCTGGCAAAAGCGGTCTTTAGCTTTTTAGCCTCGGGATCACGTTTTGCGGGGTGATCACTTCACCGCAATGGGCGCATTGAATATCTGCGCGTAGGTCGGAACCACATGGCTCATGGATGAGCTGGTTCCAGGTGCGATCAGGATCAACGAGATGATCAAGCGCCCATGTGCGGGTCACAAGAACCGTACTAAGGAGATCTTTACCAGCCTTGGTCGCCCTGTAGGGGGCTTGCCGAGTAGCATCCTCGCGTTCCAGTAACCCCTCCGAGATAAGCGCTTTTAGGCGCGAGCTTAGAATATTGTGAGCAATTCCCAACTTAGAGTGCGCCTCACGAAATCGAAACGCGCGCTGCAGAGCGCCGTACATGATGAGCATAGACCATCGGTCTCCGGCAACTTTCAGGACTTCGGTGGCCGGGTCTTTTCGAGTCGCGACTGACATCACATTTGGCAGCTTCCTCCAGCCTCGAACGCTGGTCTCGTCGGCGAGCGCTTGATTGAGCGGAATGATCGGAGGCCATTTCAATTCCTGTGGCCGAATCTCTTCGCCGCAATCTCGGCACACATATTTGGGCACGATTGGCTTGCGGCAGGAAGCATGCACAAGTTCAACATCCGACTCTGCTGATGGCCACTTTTGCCCCCATGCGATCATGCTCAACGCAACCGCGTAAACGCCGAAGCCACGCGATGTGAAGCGATACTCAAACCGTGGCGGCGACGCCTGGTATTGTTTTCGTTCGAAAAGGCCAAGGGCAACTAAATGCTTCAGTCGTTCGGCGAGCCGAGAGGAAGAGATCTTCAGCCCACTGGCAAAATCATCAAACTTGCTGGCCCCAAAAAATGCCTCCCGCGTGATCAAGAACGTCCAAGCGTCTCCGATAACATCTACAGCGGCCACAAAGGGATCCAGCGAGGGTGAGTCAGACGATTCCATTCCCGCATTCTAATCAAACTTCCTAAGGAATGACAAATATTGCTTGCATAATGGAAGTTATTCGTAACATACTTCCATAACGAAAGCAACTCTAAACCCGCCAAAGGAGTCTCCGATGACACAAGACCGCCGCGCTAAAGGACAAGAGATTGCGAAACAGTATTTCGGACGAGAGATCACACCTGACAAAGAGGATGACCCGTTCTTTGTGCCCGCCCTGGAGCATTTATTCGGAGAAATTTGGTCTCGCGAGGGTCTCAGTCTACGCGACCGGTCGCTGGTAACGATCGCGGCTCTGATGGTCCTCGGCCGCGACCGTGAGTTTGGCATCCACTTGCATGGCGCGCTCAATGTTGGCGTGACGCCGAACGAGATCGAAGAAATGGTGGTGCATCTCGCCTATTATGGAGGGTTTCCAACCGCCGCATCAGGACGCGAAACCGTGAAAAAGGTCCTAGAGATGAGAGCTGGGCAATGACGCTTTCGCTTGTCTGTGCAGCACCAAAGTTCGGTTCGCAGCTATCATGGTCCTCTTCTCGTGACATCAGACAGGACCGAGGCTTGCACGCAATCATGTCGGATGTCGCTCTACATCTCAGCATGATCGCCGGTTATCCTGCGCCGATAGAAGTTCCAATCGATCTGCACACGGAACCGAACGAAGTGAGCGTGCTATGACACTTCATCTCATGGGATCTGTACTTTCTCCGTTCGTTCGCAAAGCGCGCATCGTGCTGGAAGAGAAAGGGGTCGACTATAAACTCGAGCCCGTTGTTCCCTTCATGGCGCCAGACTCCTTTACTGATTTGAGTCCGCTTCGGCGTGTTCCCGTTTTGAAAGATAGCGAAGTAGACCCTGATTGGGCGCTGCCAGATTCTTCAGCGATCTGTAGCTACATCGAACGCAAGTATCCGATGCCCGCTTTGTACCCTACCGTCGCTGCGGATTATGGTCGCGCGCTTTGGTTCGAAGAATATGCTGATACCGAATTCTCGAACGTCATTGGGCAAAGCATATTTCGTCCGGCACTGGTTCAAGTTCTGATAGGAACGGAGCCAGACTTGGAGTTGGCGGAAAGGACGTTTGAGGAGACGCTTCCACCGTACTTTGGATACTTGGAGGGATCGATTGCTTCTCGGACCTTCTTCGTCGGAGAGGCGCTCGGCATTGCGGATATCAGTATTGCGGTTCACTTTCAAAATTTGCGATTGGCGGGATTTGAAATCGACGCGACCGAATATCCGGGACTTACTGCGTTCGTCGATCGGTTGTTGACCCGAAAGAGCTTCTCAAAGTGCTTTGACGAAGAGATCGCATTCTTGGAGCAGCAAGGCTATCGACCGAACCGATTAAATTAGCTCTACATATCGACGAGTTGGTCGCATAGTCCTCTGCGCTGGCAAAAGGAGACGTCAGGACTGCGAGCAAAACCGAACCAACAGATATGAGTTGCTAAATTCATTGGGTTGGATCCTGGATTCTGGTAGGCCCAGGGGTCGAGACTCAAGTGGTTAGAAAGTGACAGAACTAGATCTTATTTCTCAGATACAGGCCGCGCGCGCGAACATAGCCCTGGTTCTGTCACTGGTGTTTACCATGCTTTCGGTAATGGTGGTCGCCACGCACTACTTCCTTGGCAAAGAGGGCTTGATGGTTCGGATGAGTGTGTTCGTGATATTCACGGGGGGATACGTAGCTCTGTTGAGTTTGTACTCATGGGAGATAACGCATCTTCGAGCTGCGCTCGTTGAGTTGGGGTTACTTTCGAACGACAAAAATCTTTCAGCAGTTGGGGCTGCTCTACTAGACTGGTCTGGTGATCCGGGCAGCATTCAAGCTTGGTTGCCGCAAGTCATGTACTTTTTGGGCTGGTTATTAGTCTGCGCTTACCTCTTCTATTTCGATCACCAAAGACCGTCGCACTGAGCTGTCAACTCAATTGCCATCATCCGCTAGGCGCGCAAAAGCAGACATTGAGGCTTCACGAATAAAGGGGTATTTTGAGCAGCGGGTATAGCGCTCACAACAAACGCCAAGGGGGAGATTTATTATGAGGAGTTCGTTTCGATGGTCGGCTACGGTCGCAGTTCTGTCCTTAACGGTTGTAACCGCCGCATATGCAGATGATGGTGCGGATGAACAGGCTATCAATGACCTATGGGTCGATTTCCAAACCACAGTCGTCGCCGGGAACTCTGAAAGTTTCTTGGAGCTTTGGGACCCAGAAAGCATCCAGATGATGCCAGGAATCCCGATGCGTGGCTTTGAAGAAATATCTGATTACTATAGCGCTAACCTGACTCCAGATGCCTTTCAATCGATGGACATCGAACCCATTGAAAACATAATCATGGGCGATTGGGCATACTCCATGGGTAATTTCACAGCGCAGTCCGGACCGGCCAACGTCGATGGCAAGTACTCAGCTCTGCTTCGGCGCCAATCAGACGGCGAATGGAAAATCTATCGGGACATGTCGAACTCTAACAAATGAGGACTGCTAAGCGCGCAAAAGCAGCCTTTAGAGAGGGGTGCTACAAAGCTGTGAATTGCTTCAATCGCCACCAATACGGGTTCTGGAACGAAACTCAGTTGGTGTTTTACCGGTTTCGGTTTTGAATGCTCGATTAAAAGGACCAATGGATGAAAACCCACAGTCCAGCGCTATCATAAGGACGGATTGATCATTCCTTGACGCGTCAGCAAGAGCTATTTTAGCTTCCTCTATTCGATACTTATTGATCAAACTATTGAAATTTCGATATCCGAGAACGCCTGTTATACAAACACTGACGCGATGGCTGGCATAGCCGACACTTCGCGCCAAGTCGGACAGCTTGAAGGCCGGTTCCAGAAATAACTTATCATCCTCTAACCGTTGCAAAATTCTTTTCCCGAGGTGCTGATCTTCCTCGGAAACTGCATTTAGCTGGCGTTGGCGCCTCTTTGGTCGCGGCAAAGGGTGTTTATGACGAAATTTCCAAGCCCCAATACTCAGTGCGACCGCCATTAAAGCGCACCCTAATTCGATCTGAGCAGAAGTCTGCGCTGCAGTGGAAGCCTGCGGTACACTGCCTAGCCACAAAACGGAAATAGCAACAAGCCCACCATACCCAACGGCAAAACAAAGCCTGAATTTTCTTTCTACATTTGGCAGGTCCGGTCGGAATCCGAGAAATGGCTCGATGAAGGCAAGAAGAAGAACGGTTGAGCTTATCAAGCTGTGTGCACTTCCAACGAGCCCAAGTGTGGTACCAACAAGGTCCGTCCCGCCCCGGTAGGGTGAAAACAATGTGAGCACTAGCCCTGTAAAAACTAATCCACCCACTACAACGACCGGCCATATTTCCCGCTCTGCATTTGGACGGAACAGCGCCCTGGCTAATAGCCAAGAAAATCCACATGAGGCGGTTCCGGCGACTGTGAGGACGCCTTCAGCAACACCGAGATCCCAAATCGACGATACGATAAAACACGTAATCGAACACCAAAACCCAATTGCAACGATATCAAGATGGCGCGATGCCCAGAGAGCCGCCCATCGTGGCCCTTCAAATTCAATGGCGTATCGTGTTGGTTTCATATTTCACGAGGCTCCTGGCTTCGAAATAGGCACTGGTTCGATATAAAACCATACAAATATCTGGCCGTTTTCGAAATCGGCGAGAATTTAGACGGTTGGTGAGTAGCTTCTCGGCCAATCGCCTCGCAAACGGCGATCGCTTGAAGCTGGCAATGTCCTTTTGGGCAGGGCTAGAGGGCAATCTCTAAAAAACACAATTCTAATCTGTATGAAAAACGATCCCCCACCTGACGACGGCAAACCCCTCTCAATAAGCCTGCGTATTCGCGCACCCAAGCAGAAGCGGGCAATATGGTTGTGATGTCCAGAACTCCGTCGCCCGTAGACAACTGGCGTATCCAGGCATTGCGCGTCATCTATTTGCTAATTGCACTCGGATTGAGCAGCTTTGTTTGGCAGCAATTGATATTCGAATCTGCAGATTGGTCCCTCATGCGGGGTATCGCAAAGTCTATGTTTGCGGCGCTGGCACTGCTCGCTCTCTTAGGAATTCGGTATCCGCTGCAGATGTTACCGATAATGCTCTTCGAGACACTCTGGAAAGCAATCTGGATACTGGCGATTGCCTTGCCAGCAGCAATCAACGATCGCTGGAGTGTTGTTGAATCCACATTTTATGAGTGCGTCGGCATCGCGTTGATCTTTTTCATCATGCCCTGGCAGTACGTTTGGACGCAGTATTTCAGGCAACCGACGGAGGCCATCCAATGACGCTTCGCATGCAAGGTCGCCTCGCCGGCATCTCCTACCTCGGAGTGGTCATTTTCGGAATCATTGCGCTCGCTTACGGGCCCGGCCAGCTTATCGTTCCCAAGGACGCCAGTGCGACGTTGGAAAATCTCACCGCGAGGCCAGGTCTTTTTTACGGAATGATCATCTGCGGCATTCTCATGAATGCTTTTTTTGCCGCGCTTCTCTATTGGCTGTTGCGTATCCTTAAATCGTACGGTCGACGGGCCGCTCTCCTGATGGTCTTCCTCGCGATGGCATCGGTTCCATTCACGATCCTGGCCTTCGGTCATTACGGGGCGCTCGCCTTATCCCTTGCCGACGGGACAGCAACGGTAGAAGGCGTCGCCCAGACACGGAGCAGTTATCGATACTGGTTACTGTGCGCCATTTTCTTCTGGGGAGCGTGGCTCGCGCCCTATGGCTGGCTGGCATTCAAATCGAGAATTTTTCCGCGGTTTCTGGCAGTCATGCTCATGATTGGGAGTGTCTGTTATCTAATCGACCTATTCGGATCGATACTGATTGACGGCTTCTACGGCATTCCGTTCGCGAACTATATCACGCTGCCAGCGTCAATCGGCGAAATAGGCTCCTGTCTGTGGCTCACCATTTTCGGGGCCAGCGCCGCAAGGTCAGAGCAACCTGGAATAACTGCGACCGCTTGAGAGAAATCATGACAGATAGAGCTCACCTGCAACTCCAGACATTCACGATTCCAACCCCAATCAAGCTGTCGCTCCTATGGGCTGCGTTGATGGGGCTCTACATCTACAACGATTATTTCAGTTTGTACCTCCCGGGCACGATAGAGGATATGTCATCTGGAATTATGGGGCCACTCGGGCCAGCGACCGATCAGATCCTGATCATAGTGGCGCTGCTACTTGCGATCCCGGCGCTGATGATCTACCTCGCCACCGCGTTGCCAGCTACTATCAGCAAATGGGCGAATGTGGGTTTCGGGGGACTCTACACCGTCGTTGAGGCACTCACTTTCTTTGGCTCCAGACCATTTTATCAAATGGTGGTCGTGTTGGAGATTAGTGTAACTCTGACGATCATCTGGACGGCATGGCGGTGGCCTCGATCCGCGGATTGAGATCTTTCTTCTTTTCGTCTGCGACGCGGGCAAAAGCAGACGAAACCTTGGAGCTCGATATACTTGCGATCTGAGTATTACGTGCAATGCCGTAATCCTGTTTCTAACCAACTACATGCTCTACCTGTTTGGGCTTCTTGTTGCGATGTCGTCTGTGGCGGTTAGGCTTGCGTCCACTATCCAATCTTTTGCCAGTTGGCCGCCCACTATTTCGCCTGCCAGCGGAACCTTTGGGTTTGCGAACCCGGGCGTCTGCATCCGGTGTGGGCAGGATGACCGCTTCGCAACCGTCTGGTGCTGGCAGGACATCCACCCTCGTTCGGGTAATCTTCTCGACTTCGCGCAGATAGTAGAGCTCGTCTTCGGCCACGAGTGAGACGGCAAGTCCCTCGCGACCTGCCCGGGCTGTCCGTCCGATACGGTGGACATATTGCTCGGCCACATTCGGCATCTCGAAATTTATAACATGGGTGATGCCGTCAATATCGATCCCGCGCGCAGCAATATCCGTTGCAACGAGAACTGTAGATCGGCCGGCCTTAAAGGCTTCCAGTGCCTTCTTCCTCTGAGGCTGAGATTTGTTTCCATGAATAGCCTCGGCTCGGATACCTTTGGCCATCAGTTTGCGTACAACTTTATCAGCCCCGTGCTTTGTTCGTGCAAAGACCAACGCACGATCCACGCTTGGGTCTCTAAGCAGGGCCTCGAGAACCCTTAACTTATCGCCATTGGCGACATGAACGACGCCCTGTTGAACGCGTTCGGCCGTTGTGCTCTCCGGTGCCACGGATACCTTTACCGGCTCATCAAGATAGTTAGCTGCAAGCTCTGCGATGGTTTTCGGCATGGTCGCGGAGAAGAGAAGTGTTTGGCGGTCTTCCGGTATTTTCGCCATGATCTTTCTAAGATCGTGAATGAACCCCATGTCGAGCATCTGGTCGGCCTCATCGAGAATGAGCGTTTCGAGATGCTCCAGACTGATGGCTTTCTGCTCGATCAGATCGACGAGGCGTCCGGGCGTTGCCACCAGAATATGACACCCTTTATTCAGGCTTCGAATCTGCAGGTGGATACCGACTCCGCCAAAGACTACCTGCGTTACGCAATCAGTAAATTTCGAATAGACCCGAAAGCTATCGGCGATTTGCGCGGCGAGTTCTCGGGTTGGTGCCAGGACAAGTACACGGCTCGATTTTGCCTTGCGCTTTTCGAAGTTGCGCACGAGATGGTCGAGTGTCGGAAGGGCAAAGGCCGCAGTTTTGCCAGTACCGGTTTGAGCGATGCCCAAGAGGTCTCGCCTCTGCAGCAAATGTGGAATGGCTTGTGCTTGAATGGGGGTCGGCGTTTCATAACCCTGTTCGGTGACGGCTTTGAGCACGTGCTGGTGCAATCCGAGATCAATAAGTTTAGTCAAGTCTATCGTCTTTCAAATGATGGCGCAGGCAATTGAGCGCAATGCGCCGGAAGCCCAATCATTACTGGGCGGCTAGATCGGAGCGTCCCGCGCGAAAGGGGACGCAGAATTCATGATGATGTCTGAAGGGGGAGGCTCTGACCGTTCGGCCAACCGAACGCTGCGACTCACGCTGCCAGCCCCATGCGCAAAAATGCTGCGCTGCGACGGTGGCTATATGGGGGACATTTCCCTAACCGTCAATGAATGGGCTCATAGAGCTTCGCACTGATCCTATTCCGTAACTCATGGTCTGGACCGGGCGCAAAAGAAGACGTTAGAATTTTCGGCTGATCGGTCGTGAATTGGCTCATTTCAGCCGTCAACACTGTCGATGTCGTATGTCTTACGTAATGTAAAAACGTCGTTTGCTCGACTTGTTCGATTCTTCGAAATCAATGGATGGTAATGCGCCTGATGTCAGCCACTTTAGTGTTTTCGTCGCTTACGTTGGCCGCGCGCAACTTCAGTTGCCAAGGCTTCTAATTTAGGCGTCCAAAAATGTCGGAACGCCATTAGCCAATCGTCGACCTCCTCCAAACCTTTCGTTTCGAGGGCGTATATCCGTCGAGAGCCGCTGACGGTCACAACAGCAAACCCATTACTTCTCAAGACCTTCAGGTGCTGTGAAACAGCTGATTGGCTAATTGAAAACTCCCCACCAACCCGTTCGACAATTTCACCGGAAGACAATTCCTGTTCGGCTAGAAGCTCAAGGATGCGTCGCCGAACCGGGTCGCCTAAAACATCGAACGCGTGCATTATTCACCTGTATAAAAGTCAGCTGTTCGACTTGCCATTTGGACTGCTATTTCCCTCGTCTCTCCTGAATTGATATGGGCTTCACCCCATTTTTGCGCGGAGTCTCGTACGAACAATTTCCCGGCTGTGCTCGCCAACCATACTGCGTTTTCTGCAGAGTCGATAAGTACACCGATATCGGTAAGGACATAATCCAGCGCCAGAAAAGCTAAATCCCAACCAACGCCAGTGGCACCCGGTCCATATCTTTGCCAGTGAGCCTCGGCTTTATCATCTTTGAGCATGATGTGCTTTAGAGTCAGCTTTGTGCCGTCCGACGCCGGAGCCAGTTCAACTTCCAGCCAACTTACATCTTCGCCATACTCCCATGTCGCATGAAACATATGAGGTGGATCGCATGTTGTTATTTTTCCACCGGCATGCCCCTCAAGTTGATACCTTCCGCCTGCATTCAGGTCTCCGCTAATGGGGAGAAACCAGCGGGGAATGCGCTCTGGATTTGTAACCGCATCCCATAGGTCATCGAGATCGGTATTATATATGCGAGAGCCAGAGACCAAACGGGCAGGCTGCCCCTCATAGGTCAGCTCGGTAGTTTGCCGAAACTCAATCCCAAATGCGTTACCATAATCCATGAATTACCGTCTCTTTTCAGATTACACTAATATAAGACACAACTTATATCAAGCCGGATTATAGATGTGGGAGTTTCAGATAATCCTGACGCACAAGGAGCCGCTTCTATCTCTGGGAGCCCAGTGGGTTTGATCCCGTTCAAACACGCAGGCGCTGAGCTAAACGATTTGAGGAGGCTTGGTCATGGTCCGCAAACTCTAGTGGGGATTGTAAAGGTCACTCTGTTTGGCACAACGTTTACGACCGCTTCTGGGATTTTGCGGCAGCGGGCTCGCATAAAATTCAGCCTTCTCCCCAAAACACCAACCGCGCCGTTTTCTGGTGTGGTAGATTGGCATCGCGATCGGTGAGATATCCCCGGTTTTCCGGGGGAAAGGGGCGGGGACAGATCAGGCGTCGCGGGCGTCGAGCATCGCTTCCAGGGTTTCCAGCCGGTCGGCCTCGTGGGTTGGCTTGTCCCAGCGGATCCGGTGGATGCGCGGGAAGCGCATGGCGAGGCCGGATTTGTGGCGGGCGGAGCGCTGCAGCCCTTCAAAAGCCACTTCCAGCACGAGCCCTTCCTCAGGCGTCGCGGTGACGGCGCGCACAGGCCCGAAACGGTCGATTGTATTGTCGCGCACGAATTTGTCGAGCTGCTTCAGCTCCTCATCGGTGAAGCCGAAATAGGCCTTGCCGACGGGGGACAGCTGGTCCTCACCGTCGATGCTGCGCCAGACGCCGAAGGTGAAATCGGAATACATGCTGGAGCGTTTGCCGTGGCCGCGCTGGGCGTACATCATCACCGCATCGATCAGGAACGGGTCGCGTTTCCATTTGAACCAGGGCCCCTTGGGGCGGCCGACCTCGTAGACGCTGTCCCAGCGTTTCAGCATCAGGCCTTCAATCTCCGGGAGGGGGGGGGCATTGCGCTGCTGTTCGAGGGCGTCGAGGCTGTTGAACGGCACGAGGTCCGACAGGTCGAACCGATCCGTGGAGAGGGTCTGGGTGAATGCTTCGAGGCGCGCCCGGCGGGCCTTGAAGGGCAGGGCGCGCAGGTCTTCCTCGCCCTCCTGCAGCAGGTCATAGGCCCGCACAAAGGCGGGGCGATCCTCGATCAGCTTCTTCGAGACGGTCTTCCGGTTAAGGCGCTGCTGCAGGTCATTGAACGGTGCGGCCCGGCCATCGGTGCTCCGCACCAGAAGTTCGCCATCGAGCGCGGCATCGAAGTCCATCGCGGCAATCACGTCGGGAAAGGTATGGGAAATATCGTCGCCGGTGCGCGTGTAGAGCCTGCGCTCGCCCCCCTCCGCCACCGCCTGCACGCGGATCCCGTCCCACTTCCACTCCGCAGCAAAGATATCACTCCGGATCAGCGCCGTATCGATCGCATCCGGATTGTCGCGGTCAGACTTTGGCACCAGTGGATGCGCCAGCATCACCGGCCGGAACGGAGCCTTGATGTCTGGATTTGGCTTGTCAGCCTCACCCGTCAGCCAGGCGAATAGGGGCTCATAGGGCGGCTTGAGCCCGTGCCAGATCTCCTCAATGTCCGTGACGTCCACCTCGCCCAGCTCGGCGAGCGCCAGCTTGGCCAGCCGCGCCGACACCCCGATGCGCAGGCCGCCCGTCACGAGCTTCAAAAGCGCCCAGCGGCCCGTGGGATCAAGGTCCGACAGCCACCCCTCCACCAGCCTTTCACCCTGGGCGCGGGTCGCGTCCTGCAGGGCCTCGACGACCTCTTCCAGCGGCGGCGGACGATTGGCGCGGCGAGCGTCGTCCACAGGCCAGACAAGGCTCACCGTCTCCGCCATGTCGCCCACATAGTCATAGGACAGCCGAAAGAGCTCCGGATCCATCTTGTCCTCGATCAGCTTGCGAATGGAGCCGGCTTTCACCGCCTTTATCTCCAGATCCCGCGTGATTGCCGCCAGAGCCCAGCCTCGTGCCGGGTCCGGCGTCGCCGCGAAATAGTCGACCATCAACTTGATCTTGCCGTTACGGGACGGCGTAAGTATCAGCCGGTCGAGGAGGTGGGCGAAAGCCTGCATGATCTCTTAATAAGGAACACGCGCGCCCATGCCAGACCCTTCACCACCAGAAAATTTCGTCCTCCACACGCGCGTCTCACCCATGACCAAGCCCTGGGCACCGATCTATCGCTGGGATCAGGCTGATCGCGTCCATCTCGGTGTGTACCTGCGGGAAGAGCACTGTAATTCTCGCGGGCTGGTCCATGGCGGCTTTATCGCGGCCCTCGCCGATAACTGTATGGGATACACCGCGGGTCAGGCCATGTTCGCACAAAGCCGAAAGATCAAGGGATTGGTCACCACCAATCTCGCCGTCGACTATCTAGGCGCTGCCGAGCTGGGCCAGTGGATGACCTGGGAACCGGAGCTCATCAAGGCGACAGGCTCGCTCGCCTTTGTACAGGCGCTAATCAACGCAGACGGGGCACCCGTGGCCCGCGCAAATGCGACATTCAAGATCCGGGACTAGATCCCGCGATCTTCCTCCGGTCCGTTGCGGAACTCCTCAAGTCTACGTTGCAGGTCTTCGTAGATTCCTTGTGAGTCACCGCCGCCAAAGGTGACAATGCCAGAGGTGAAGGCCGTTCCGAACGTTTCCACCGCGATCGCCGTCTGCGCGATGCCGGAAAGAAGCTGATCATCGGTCAGGCTTGAAAGTGGGTGAATGAACACCGCCCAGACCTGTCCATTCGCGATGGCATAGCGAGCATCCAGCACTGCGTCATAGTTGGCCTGCAGCATCCTCTCCAGCAGTTCCGGTGGCAAGTCCTCGGCGGAGATTATTGGCGAAATGACCCGCATCCGGTCCGCGTTCTCATCGAACACCGTCATCATGTCGCGCTCGCCCACCCGGAAAATATAGCCGTTCCCGCGCGCGATGGCATTGGCATCGATTTGTTGGATAACCGCCCCAAGCCGCTCGCCGGTCATGGGCCCGATGAATACCTCCGGTTCCTCAGGCGCATCTGGCGGCAACGGCACATCGTCCTGGGCAACGACACTCCCTGAGACCAGGGCGGACAGAATGAGAGGCACAAAAAGGCTTTTCATGGCAGGGGTTCTCGCTTGCTTTCTTGAAAAGAAGTGCAGCGTTTCGGTGCCGTGTCGAGATAGAAAGTTGATTATCGCGGCGTTGTGACCGCCCGTGCGCAAAGATCCGGCGATGCGTCGCAACGGGTCCGGATATTCGATATCCAATCCACATAGCCTTGGACATTGGTGTAACGCGCGCGGTAATCTCCTGAGCAGAACTCACCCGTTATCCGGTTCTGTTCCACCACGGATAGGACGCCGACAACCGTTGGGCGGCCATCACTTTCTTCAATGAGTAGGGGACCACCACTGTCTCCGATGCAGGGACCGGCGCTGTCTCGGCTGGCGACTGTGATTATGGCCGGGCCTGTCGATACGATGTCCAGTTCGGCGGAGAGCAGTTCATCGGAGAGGCTTCCACCAAAACTCGTCAGCCCCCAACCAGCCATACGAGCTTCAGGATATGCGCTTTTCGTGAGTGGGGAATCTGTGTCTCCAAATCGTGCAATAGGGACGTCGGTCAGCATCGCGGCATCATCTTCCGATATGCCGATGAGGGCGATGTCATTTGCATATTCGCCAGCCGCTCCGCCATAAGCTGCGTGACAAATAGAGGCGACAGCATTCACGGTTTTCGCCAATGAGCTGCGAAGGCTACTTTCTGTGGCGATCAGCTCGATCTGGTCATACACATTGTCGAGGCAATGAGCCGCCGTGACAAACCAGTTTTCGGAAATTCGCGTCGCCCCACAGTGTCCGCTTGAGATACCGTCTGCGATCCGTCTTTTTGGTTCCAGCTTCACAATACCAGGAAAGTCCGCTGCTGTGACAGGTGTTCCGTTGACCGCTTGCGGTGAAAAAACCGCTGCCGCCGGTTGAGCGTTGGCGGCTTCCGCAAATGTCGGCGTTTCCTCCAGCGCCGGCCCGCACCGGATTGCATTTATTGCCAGAAGAGCATCGTCGATAGGGGTAGATGCACTTCCGTCGATGTCGACCGTCTCCGCCGTGTCATCAAACACTGCATTATCGAGAATATCCTCGGAGATCGGAATAGGGTTGACTTCGGTTGTTGGCGGAGGGGGTGGAATTCTGTTTTCAGTCTGCTCAGGAGCGGGGCCCGTGCCGGGAAACTGGACAACATCGCAAGAGGTCAAAACGAAAGCGGAGGCCACCATTACTGATGCCAAAACTATTCGGGGTCGCATCATTGTGCGTCTCCTTTTCCACCCGCTGTATATTTCGCGCTATGGTTGGTTTGGGTCAACGAAAATTCTTACTTATTCTTCATCATACCCGACGAGGCGCAGCGGGCGTGCTTTCCGCCCATGCAGCTCTGCCCACCGGCAGAGGGCATCTTCGCGGCCATGTGTCACCCAAAGTTCCTCAGGATCGACGTCTTCGACGGTTTTTGTCAACTCATGCCAATCTGCATGGTCTGAAAGAATGAGAGGCAGTTCCACGCCACCTTGTTTCGCGCGCTGGCGAATGTTCATCCAGCCCGATGCAAACGCATATATCGGCTCTTTGAAGCGCGTTCCCCATTTAGCAGCGAAGGCCGACGGCGGAGCGAGCACGATGTGTCCACGAAAAACCGCGCCTGACTTGTGGTCCGCACTATCAAGTGTTGCGGGTTTCAGGTCGCCCAGATCAATTCCAATATCCTGGTAGAGTGTACAGAGTTTTTCCAGGGCTCCGTGAATGAAAATTGGCTGATCGTGGCCAGCTTCTCTGAGCAGTTTTACGACCCGCTGTGCTTTGCCGAGTGCGTAAACGCCCACCAGATGGGTCGCCTCCGGGAACGCCGCAACGCTTTGGAGCAGCTTTCTGATCTCACCCGCACTGTCTGGGTGGTGAAATACGGGCAAACCGAACGTGGCTTCCGATATGAAAACATGGGTATTCGGGACAACCTCGAACGGTCGGCAGGTCGGGTCGTGGTGGCGTTTATAGTCCCCGGTGCACACCATGCGCATGCCCCGATAATCTACGATAGCCTGGGCGGACCCCAGAATGTGTCCAGCGGGGGCGAATGAAACAGTGACGCCGTTGATATCGACGGTCTCTCCAAATGGAAGAGCCTGCTGTTGCTTTGCGAAGTTCTCTCCATACCGCGCTGCCATGATCTTTATGGTATCAGGCGTGGCAAGGACGCTTCCATGGCCCGATCGGGCATGATCTGCATGGCCATGGGTGACAACCGCGCGGTCAACCGCACCACGGACGGGGTCAATATAGAAGTCCCCAGGCGGGCAATATAGCCCCTTGGGCGTTGGTTGAAGAAGGTGATCCGGGCGCAGCATGGTCAAGAATTAGGTACAGTAGATCCCGTGCCCATACCATCGGAGATGCAAAATTCGCACGTGCTGTGTTTGTGTGCTCGTGGAACCGGTTTATCCTCTGATTCACACACAGAAGGACATGCTCCATGCCCAGATCTCTTAAAACGCTTGCCTGTTCGCTTGCCGTCATGGCTCTGCCGGTTGCCGCACAGGAGGGCGGAACCACCGAGGCGATGGATCGCGCGCTGGCCGCCGGCATCAAGGCGGCTTTTACATGCTCCGCGACCTTTAATGCCGGGCAAAGCCTTGAAGAAATAGCGAGCAACGAGCTCGACGGTATTTACACGGATTCTGTTGATGCATTCGAGGCTGTAGGCGACGCCCAAATCAATACCGAAGAGTCTTATGTTTCGGTAAGCTGGTCGAGCACGTTACCGCCGAGATACGCGGTTTGGCGGCGGGGATTTGGCTGCACACAGCTTCCTATTGGCGCAGAGCTGGGTGCAGCTGCTTATCTGCCTCAGTTTACAGAATGGCCCGTTATTCCCTCGACCGACACAAGCAGCGCCATCGGTTTCAATGTTCGATTGACCGACAAGTCCTCTTTCTATGACGGCCTTGATGCCCCGATATCCTTTGCATTTGACGGATCCACCTATGGCGAAGGCACGCGCACAAGCGCCGTTGTGGTGGTGTCGCGTGGTGAAGTCCTCGCAGAGCGTTACGCGCGCGGCATAGACGCGACCACTCCGCAGCGCACCTGGTCGGTAGCCAAGAGCATCACCGCTACCATCATCGGGGCGGCCAACTATGCCGGATTGTTCGAACATCGCGGCCGGACAGCGCTCTCAGCCTGGGAGTCACCCGGCGATCCTCGCCAGGGCATAACGACCGAAAACCTGCTTCATATGTCGAGCGGCCTCGACTCCGGCATACGCGGCAACCGTACCGATCAGATCTATTTTGGCGGGGGTAGGGTGGTGGACAACGCCCTCAGCAATTCCCTCGAGGTCGCACCAGGATTCCGCTGGAAATACGCCAATAACGACACACTCCTCGCCATGCGCGCCCTCCGCGAACGATTAGCCAATGATGCTCTATATTATCGTTTTCCCTATGAGAATTTGCTTTGGAAAATTGGCGCGTTTCATACAACGTTGGAAGCAGACTGGGATGGTGATTTCATATCCTCGAGTCAGGTTTGGGCGACCGCTCGGGATCTTGCGCGGATTGGCCAACTATATCTCCAGGATGGTGTTTGGGGTGGCGAGCGTATTCTCCCCGAAGGCTGGCAGGACTATGTATCAACCCCAGCAGCGATACAGCCAGAGCGAGATGACGGACTTGGCTATGGAGCTCAGTTCTGGTTGATCAATAACGCGGAGGGCATTCCGAACGACGCATTTGCTGCACTTGGAAATAGAGGACAGCATATTATCGTCGTTCCTTCTCGCGGTATTGTTATTGTTCGCAGGGGATATGATGTCAGTGGAGGGGCGCGCTTCGACTTTTTGGGTTTCACGCGAGATGTTCTGGCTGCATTGCAAACGGCGAATGCGACGAGGGAAGAAAATGCGGTTCGGGCATCGGCTCTCGAAAACGGAGAGCTTGATACCGCTCAGTAGGGAGTGTGATGATCCTTCGCGATGATTGAAGAGGTGATAGAGAGCCCTGACTTCGGAACGTTCGCTCCCGATTTTGCAGCGCGAACGATCATCAAGTTATCTCAACTTACACCCCTTGGCAGGGGCAAATTGCGACGCCAAATGATTAGACAATTGCAAAACGAGCATGACGGCCCGCTTGATACATCCTTGTTTGGCTTGAACGCGCGTTTGGTGTTGCGCCATAATTCTTCTGAGACGAAGGCGCTGCTGAAACCATCATTGTATTCGCGAATTGCTTCTAAGTTGTTTCGAGAGTGTTTGCCGAAGAATAATGCAGTTGTCATTGACGTAGGAGCCAATGCGGGAATTTTTTCTCTTCTTGCTGTATCTAAAATAAATACAGGCCACCTTATTGCGATCGAGCCACAAATTAATCTTTTTAATCGACTGAGTGATCATCTTGGTCAACTTAATCCCGAGCTTGGCGTAACTCTAAGACTATCGCTTTTCAATTGCGCGGTCGGTGCCGAAAAAGGTGTGTCCACATTGAGCGTACCACAACAGTTGGGTCAGGCTAGCCTGCACATTATACCAGGAGCGCAAGAAATGACTGTTGATGTCCGGACGCTTATGGAGCTGGTGGATTCAGCAGACGTTGATCATATTGATGTCCTGAAAATTGATATTGAGGGATTTGAAGATCGAGCATTAATTCCCTTTTTGGATGTTGCACCCGAGAATCTATGGCCGCGGAGTATTTTGATCGAGCATTGTCATCAAGCTCGATGGAAACAGAATTGCGAAACATATCTTGTGGACAGGGGTTATATAGTCGTCGCTAGAGGCCGAACTGATGCTGCCATGGTAAGGCGGAAATTATGAGCGGTGTATCTTGGCGGACTCTATTTCCGAAAGGCCTTTATGCGCGCAGTATTTTAATGACGTTATTGCCTGTCATTATCATCCTTTTACTGATGATAATCTATTATTATAACGGCCATCTCCGCGCGGTGAATCTAAAATTATCGCAGGCAGTCGCACGTGAAGTGGTAATCGTAGAAAACGAATGCGCAAGTCAAATTGTCGACATCGATTATCGCTCGTTCATTGCTGCGACATTTGGAATGGAATTCGATTGCGATGCGTTATTGGTCGAGCAAAATTTAACTCAACGGTTTTTCTATTCAGATCTCGTCGAGCAGGCGATAGAAGAACGTTTAGAAAAAGAAATCGATCTGTTTCGTGATCCACAATCTGATTATCTCCATATTAGTTTTATTTCCGAAGGAACGCGGCGGGTTGTGTTGGTCGACCGTAAGAGGGCGATCGCTATAAATGGTCACATCTTCATTGTTTGGGTGGTTGTTTTTTCTTTAGTCATGGTATTCGCGGCACTTGCCTTTTTGAGAAATCATGTCCGATCAATCCTTCGGCTGACAGAAGCTACACAGGCTTTTGGTCGCGGTGTAGACGTGGAAGGCTATCGCCCGACCGGCGCGAGAGAAGTGCGTGCTGCAGCAAGAGCTGTCATAAGAATGAGGCGACGCCTCGTTCGGTTTGCTGAACAACGGACCAAAATGTTGGCAGGTATTAGCCACGACCTGCGAACGCCGCTTACTCGATTGAGGCTTCAACTGTCTATATTAGAACCTTCTGAGGATATTGACGCGGCGAAAAATGATATTAGCGATATGGAAGAGATGCTGAACGAGTATCTTGCCTTCGTTCGAGGAGAAGATGAAGAGTCGTCCAGCATGGTCGATCTAAGCCGTATGCTCACCAATATTGCAGATGGCTATCCAGAAGCCCGTATAATTTCGAAGCCTAATGAATCCATTCTTATGCGTGCGCAGCCCCTGTCTCTCAAAAGAGCCTTGTCAAATTTGATTGGCAACGCTGTCGCCTATGCGGGGCGAGCCGATATTAGTGTTCAAAGTCATGGGGGCGGGGTAACTATTTGGGTTGACGATGATGGACCGGGAATTTCTCCTGACAGATATGACGAGGCGATGAAACCATTCACCCGTCTCGAAGACTCGAGGTCGCAAAATGTCCCGGGCACAGGTTTGGGTCTCTCGTTGGCAAATGATGCAACGCGCCGCGCGGGAGGACGACTTACCCTTTGCTCGTCTCCGCTTGGGGGGCTTCGGGTTGAGATGAAGTTGCCCCTCTAGGACGAAATCTGGAACTAAATTTGGAAAATTGCCCCAATCTCTCTTCCAGTTCGATCAATCCGGCATCGAGGACAGCCATTGTACGAGCATAATCACCAGCGTCATCCGTTCGCCATGCATTTTCCGTCTGGGTAATGACGCGTATCAAGCCGAGCGTTTGCGCCGCGACTTTCATGGGCTCGCCGGTATCGAGCGCCGACGCGGTGATTGCCCAAGCAGCCGTTTGGCGGCGTGCTTTCACTAGATTGGCAATGTTCTGTGTAGATCGACCTTTTAGCATCGAAAGTACGCCGGCGCGATGAACTTCAAGATACTCAAACCGCCTCATGATTGAATCGAATAGGCGCTCACGAGGCGCTTCAGTCATATCAGCCTTTTCGGCTGACATGGCCTTGTCGGCCCATGGTTCCAATTCCACCACCAACTTCGACTTATCCGTCACCCCATAGAGATCCGATAGATTAAGGCTCGCTGCGTCAGCAATTTCTTGAAGAGTGACATCTCGCCATGGCTTGCTAGCTGCCAGGGTCAATGATGCTTCTAGCACTATATCTAGGGGCGCTTTCTCCGTTCTTACTTTAGTCATGCTTACTTTCCCGACGACAACGCCCGTTCACGATCCGCAGCCGCGCGCACTGCTTCTCTCAATAGAGATGGCATTCCATCGCCGCGCATCAAGATATCGAGAGCTGCCTCAGTTGTACCGCCCTTGGAGGTTACCGCTTTTCGGAGATCGCTGGCTTCTTCTCCGGTGCTGTCCATCAGTCTGGCCGATCCTATTATGGTTTCTCGAGCAAGCGTTTTTGCTAGTTCAGCTGTCAATCCTGCCGCTTCTCCCGCCTCGGCGAGCACTTCTGCCAGCAGGAAAAGGTATGCGGGGCCGGAGCCTGAGACAGCTGTAACGGCGGACATGAATTGCTCGGCAACTGGGCCTTCGATCTTGCCAAGGGGACGCAAGAGCCTTGTCGCTGTTGCTATATCCTGTTTCGTCGCCGATTCAGACGCGCATATAACGGACATTCCCTTGCCAATCGCTCCAGGCGTGTTTGGCATTGCCCGAATGATGCGACTTGTTCCAAAAGCTGATAACAGCTGCTTGGTACGGACGCCCGCCATGATTGAAACAACCAGAGTGTCCTGTCCCACCCAATCTGCCATTTCCTCAACGGATTTGTAGAAGATCTGAGGTTTCACGGCGATAACAGCGATGTCTACTGGATGCGCTCTTGGGTTTAGCTTCAGGTTTTCTTCCTGCGCCATGGCTTCGATGAGCGGTCTGGGGGCGGGATCTACCAGTATAATTTCCGGACGTCTTCGGCTTCTTAGCCAACCGTAGGCGAGTGCCTCTCCCATGCGACCGGCACCTATAAGGGCTATTTCTGGTGCCGCCATAGGTCGTCGCTTTATGCTTCGCCGTCTGTTTCGAACATAACAGCCGCTAGCGCCTCTGTGGGTGTCTTACCCGCCCAGATCACGAAGTTGAAGGCCGGCACAAATCGTTCAACTGCGTCCAGTCCAGCCATCATCACGGCATGGATTTCGGTTGGCATTGGTGCAGCCCGACCTCCTAGAGGAATAGTATGTCTGAACAAGATGACATGATCCTCAATCCAATAATCGAAGTGTCCTAGCCACAACCGCTCGTTGATAGATAGAATTAACTCGCCGATGACGGACTGACGCGTCGCTTGTGGTTTCACATCAAGTGTCATTGAAAAGTGCAATGCTGCCGGCTCTTCACGAACGGCAAACAATGCGCCAATCTCTCCCCACCGAGTGGCAGCAATGCACTGAACGCCACCACTTTCATCGCGTTCGTAATCCCAATCCGTATGGGCAAGGGCCTGCTCAATGGCCTCAATTGTCTCGTTCTCGTCTGTCTCGAAGGTCAGTGTTGATAGGCTCATGATCCTACAACCTCAAAAAAGCGACTCGTCATACTAAAACGCTACCACGGCAAATGACGGGCGCAACTCATACACTCAGCCAGTGCGCAGCCTCAAAAACCCTGCTTAGTCTCGCTGCGGGAGGCCTTCTGAACCAAATTCAGTCATCTAACAAGAAGTTTAGTGTTTACCGGAGGTGCGCCAACTTACAGATGAGGAAGATGTGGCTTTACCTTTTGGACCGTTTAACGATGCGCTGGCGCGCTATTTTGGGGGCGTGTGGTCTCCACGCCATCGTTTATGCGCTTGTTCTTACAACGCCCTTCAAACTTGAAGCCACAGAGTTGATGGTCGTGCCGGTAGTACTTGTGGAAAGAACGGAATCTACACCGGAACCAGCACCTCCAGTTATCGAAGTTCCAGAAGAGTTCGAGGAACGCAAGAGAGAGAAAGATGTCGAACTGGAGAGTGAGGAAGTGCAAACTCCTGAAGAGGAACCGTCAAGACTGCTTCCAGAGGAACCCGTTGTAACAGTCGAACCAGTTCGTCCACTTGCACCCGCAGTTCGGCCAAGTGTTGCCGATACGGATGATGACGAAGCTGCGGAAGCCATAATCATAGATCCGCGTTACAAAATTCCACCTGATCCATTCGCCGAGACGGCACCTTCTGCTTTGGCGCGAGTGACAATAGCGACCATGTGCAATCGCGCCAGCCTTGCGACCAGACCCGATTTTTGTCCGAGTGTATCAGCGGAGGATAGGTATTTTTCGGTATCTGCGCGGCCTCCAACTGGAACGGACCAAAGCGCTTATGACCCAATCTTCGACATAGTGGCTACGCAATCTATAATTGAGGGCGTTGTTTCGGGTCAGGCGAAGCACGGCGTTCGTAGCGGTAGCCCAGAGCTCGAGAGAATAGTTGACCCTAAAGTCGGACGACATCCCGAAGGGCTACAGAACTGCACGCCTGTGCAAACAGGTCTCGAAGGGCCGTCCGGTATTGCATCTGGCTTGGAGTTGCCCCTAGGGAGCTCGGACGGGATTAAGTGCCGTTAGCTCGACTTTGCGGCCTTTACCTCTTCGTAGGCCGCGAGGGCCCTTTCGCGTCCTATTTTGTGTTCTACGATTGGATGAGGGTAGGTTTCACCGAGGGTAACGCTAGCAGACGCAAGCGTTACCGGATCCGCTTCCCACGGCGAGAATAGAAATTTGTTTGGGAGCTTCGCGAGTTCAGGGCACCATTTGCGAACATAGTCGCCTGTCGCATCGAACTTCTGGCCTTGTGTGATAGGGTTGAAAACACGGAAGTAAGGGGCGGCATCTGCCCCAGTTCCGGCCGTCCACTGCCAACTCGCTGCGTTTGACGCGGGGTCAGCATCGACGAGCGTATCCCAGAACCAGTCTTCTCCTTTTTGCCATTTGATCAGCAGATGCTTGGTAAGAAACGAGGCG
The DNA here is from genome assembly GCA_039028055.1 of Pseudomonadota bacterium. Classification (GTDB taxonomy): domain Bacteria; phylum Pseudomonadota; class Alphaproteobacteria; order Caulobacterales; family Hyphomonadaceae; genus CALLCD01. Next base: position 30,833 of record JBCCIW010000004.1, read on the forward strand.
ACAATCATTCGGACACGATTGTGCATCCATCCCGTTTGCCAGAGCTGTCGCATGCCAGCATCAACAATCGGGTATCCCGTTTGTCCTTCGCACCAGGCTTTGTAATCTTCATTGCTCTCGCGCCAAGGCATCGCGCTGAAGTTCTTGTTGTAGTTTTCGTCGGCCAGATCGGGGTAGTGATAAAGAAGAACGTAAGAGAACTCCCGCCACCCAATCTCTGACAGGAAGACCATTGCGCTGTCCTCGTCTATTTCCCCGGAAGCAATTCTCGATTGCGTTGCACGCCAAATCTGTGTGGGCGCAATTTCTCCGAATGCAAGGTGAGGTGATAGGCCTGACGTTCCACCCTCGAGATCTGGACGGTTCCGATCTACAGCGTAAGCGCTGACCGCGCGTTCTAGGAAATCGGTGAGTCGGTTCTCCGCGCCCTGTTCCCCGGGTGTCCATGACGCGTCGAATTCTACGGACCAATCCGGCTTTGTCGGGTGCAGGCCCCAATCGACGAGCGCGTCGCTTTCAACCTTGTGGAAGATCATCTCGGTCGGTGCGGGGTAAGCTTCTGGGAGTTCGTAGTTCGCCCTTACGTTCTTCCAGTAAGGTGTGAATACGCGGAAATGACTGCCGGAACCCGTTTTGATGGTCCAGGGTTCTGTCAAAAGGCAACCGTTGAAACTTCGAACTGAGAGACCCTGTTCGCTAAGTTTCTCCTTTAACTCGCTATCGATGTTTCGTTCCGCTTCACCATATCGACGATTCCAGAAAATAGCGTCCGCCCCGGTCGCTGAGATGATGTTCTCAATGATGTCTTTTGGTTCGCCTGCTCGCAGGATTAGTTGGCCACCCATGCGTTCAATGCTCGACGATAACGATTTGAGCGACTTATCAAGCCACCACTTTGAAGCCCCACCCAGGCCTCGCCTCCCACAGGTTTCGGGCTCGAGTACATATAGCGGTATAACTGGTTTACCTGTTTCAATTGCTGCGCTTAAGGCCGGATTGTCTTCGACCCTCAGATCGCTTCTGAACCAAATAATCACTGCGCCATCTGACATGTCCTGAACCTCGCTTGCAGCTTTGCCGCGCCGTGATTGATCTAGAGACGATTGTATTTTCGACCAGTGCCCAGATTTTGAGAGTTCAACTGGGCAGGCTGCCGCTGTATTGGGCACCGGTACGAACAGATGCCCTAACCTGAGGTGTCAAAAATAAAAATGTTGGGAAAAAGCGGCGTTTTTATGCGTGCAGCTTCTATTGTGATTGCAGTTTTCTGATGATCTGTTTATCTCGTCTGTAGGTGGAAATTAAAGAGATCTTCTCCCGCTTAATGGTGCCTTGTCGCCATTTGCGATAGAATTAGGGTGAATTTTTTTGACTCAGCCATTACTGGATTTTCACGCTGCCGGGGAGGTGTTGGAAGTTCTGACACGCCTCCCTTCGTCGCAGAGCAGATTTGATTACTTCGTAGATCAAATTCGGGCTCAAGGTTTTACTGATGTCTTTTATGCCCGATTACTACCTGGCGCGTCGAAGCCATTTCTCATGCGCCGGTGGGATACTGAGTGGGCAGAGATATATGACGCAAAAAGATATGCTGTCTGGGATTGGGCGCTTAGTGCCGGCTTGACGAACGACGCACCCTTTTTGCTGCGGGCACCGATAGTGGATATGTCGCCTAAGCAAGCTGCATTCTACCGTGAAGCCGAAGCGTATAATCGGCTCAACGGTTTTGCAGCTCCGTATCATTCCGCCACTGCAGGAGCCGCCGGATTTTCTGCTACTGGGCTCGACCGTGAGCCCACCGAAGGGATTATGCTGTCAGCAGCGGCAACGGGCTACGTCTTCAACCTTTCAATTGTAGGACAGATGGCATCGGAAAAATGCGAAGAGGCAGGAGTGACGCCTCGCCAACAAATGTTTCTCAGACTATTGGGTGATGGTCATACGCACGTAGAAATCGCTGAGTTGCTGGGGCTTTCTGAAGATTGGGCGCATAAATCGTTCGCAAAGCTCCGGGAAAAGTTTGAGGTTCGCACCGACCCAGCCCTGATTAGGCGAGTAATGCAATCAGGTTTGTTGACGTAACGGCAACCCAGATCCTGGACTACCTAAAATGGACAGTTTCGTCATGCTTTGAGCATGAGAACGACGATTATTACTCCAGCGACGTACAGCGTTTTTTCGACGGAGCTGGAAGCATATCACAAGCTTAGGCACGATATATTTGTGAGCCTATCCGGATTGGGCCGAACTGACCTCTATGCAGCTGCAGGTCAGGAAACCGATATCTGGGATTTGCCTCATTTTAACCCAGTTCACTTTGTGGTGCGCGATGATGATGAGGTGCCGGTCGGAGTAGGCCGCATGACATCGGCAATCCGGCCCACCATGATGGAAATTCTTTATAGCGATTTTTTGGACGGGAGCATCCAGCGTCGCGCCGATCTATGGGAAATTCAGCGCGTAGGTATAGATTTGATGCGTTTGTCAGGCGCTATGCGCGAGCGGGTATTTCTCGAACTATTCACCCAGATGGAAGCATTTGCTCTGCGCAACGGAGTGCAGCAACTCATGCTGCTTACCTTTGAGGGAATTTGGAACAAGCGACTGCCGGATATGCGGCGGATGGGTCCCTCCGGAATACATCTCGGTTTCCCTCATGTGGCGTTGATCAACGAACTCGATCCCGCGGGTCACGCCGAGCGTTGTCGTGAATTAGAAGCACTTAATCAGTTAATAGAAAAAGGAGAAGCGGCATGATCAATGGACCTGATCGACTGTTGTCTGACCTCACAATGACAATCAAATTTTATTCCGACAAATGCGAGCAGGATCCCGCGCTTACCGATCTGGTTGTAGTTGCAGAACAGATGCTTGAGACGCTTAGTTGCCTTCGCCGGAATCAAGTCATGCGAGCCGCACTGGGCGCGCATAATGCTTCTCTGCATCCGAAGGCCACGGAGCCTAGCGCGCTGAACTGACCAAAAGATAACTCTAAACCGCCGAAGCGGGAGTGCATTAACCGCCTGCCGCTTCGCTGATTCTGGCAAAGATGTTGGCACCATGGCCGTTTCCGGCGTCAAAGTGTGTCTGGCCGCCGGATTTGTCGGTGATTTCATCCCATTTCTCGGCAACAGCTTCAGCGCTAATAGTCTCCGCTGTGCCGACAAATGCGCCGCGTGTCTCGACAATCTCTGCCATCGAAAATGCGCCTGCACCGCCCGATAGTATCAAGCCTGTTGGCGCGTCTTCTTTGACTAAATTCATGACACCCGGTGTCACCAACTCTGGTTTCAGGGCATCGAACATTTCCTGAGGCATCAGGCCCTCGGTCATCCTGGTTGCCGCGATCGGGCAAATGGTGTTTACGCGGATATCGTTCTTGGCTCCCTCGATCTTGAGCGTGTTCATAAGCCCCACAACCCCGAGCTTGGCTGCACCGTAATTTGCCTGACCGAAGTTGCCATAGAGCCCGGTAGAGGATGTCGTAACGACGATACGCCCGTAATTCTGTTCCTTCATGATAGGCCAGGCAGCGTGGATGGGTTTGAACGTCCCACGAAGGTGCACATCGAGGACGAGATTGATATCGTCCATCGTCATTTTGGCGAACGACTTGTCCCTGAGTATTCCGGCATTGGCGATGAGGATATCGATGCGTCCGAAGGCCGTCATCGCATCTTCGATCATTTTCTGCACGCCGGCATCGTCTGAAACGGATGATCCATTAGCGATGGCTTCACCGCCCATGTCTTTGATCTCAGCGACAACAGCTTCAGCAGCTTCGGAGTTCCCTCCGGTTCCATCCATCGCTCCGCCGAGATCGTTCACGACAACTTTCGCGCCACGACGAGCTAGTTCAAGGGCGTGGCAGCGACCAAGGCCGCCTCCAGCTCCGGTAACGATAGCTACGCGGTCATCAAAACGAATGGCGGACATGGGCAGTCTCCCGATAGGATTGAATTTGATTTTGGCCTGACACACCAGAGGCTAACGCTTACGTCAACTGTTGCGTTACGTCATGCTCCCCAGCTGATCACTGCTCTATCGC
>JBCCIW010000005.1:0-34109 GCA_039028055.1 Pseudomonadota bacterium
CCTGACGCAGACACCTTGCCCGTTCCACCCGGAGCGGGATACACAGGCACGAAATCAGTTCAAATACAAAGGCCCACAGTCCATGCGCGCCATTCTTGATATCGTGATGATCGTGATCGATCTCGCCATTTGGGTGATCATTATCCAGGCCATTCTCTCCTGGCTCATCGCGTTCAACGTTCTCAACACGCAGAACCAGTTCGTTAATCAGATCTGGCGGATGCTACAGCAGCTGACCGAACCGGTTGTCGGTCCCGTCCGGCGGCGTTTGCCAATGAATTCCGGCCTCGATCTGTCGCCGCTTGTGGTCATCCTCGGCCTCTACTTTCTGCAACGTGTGATCGTCTACTACGTCTATCCCAACGTGATCTGATTTCGGGAAGATTTACGCGCCATGACCGCTGCCCTCATTGACGGAAAAGCCGTCGCCGCAGACGTCCGTGCCGATGTGGCGACGGCCGTGTCCCGGCTTCCAGGCCAGCCAACGCTCGCCGTTGTGCTGGTGGGCGAAGACCCCGCGAGCCAGGTCTACGTGCGCAACAAGGGCAAGGCGACCGTCAACGCAGGCATGCAATCGATTGAGCGACGTCTGCCGGCAACAGCGTCCCAGTCGGACGTGGAAGCAGAGATTACGGCGCTCAACGCAGATCCGGAGGTCGACGGAATCCTCCTTCAACTTCCCCTGCCGGACGGGCTCGACGCCGATGCCGCCATAGAAAAGATCGATCCTTCAAAGGATGTTGACGGCCTGACGGAAACAAGCGCGGGCAGATTGCTCCTTGGAAAACCAGGCCTTGCGCCCTGCACGCCCACCGGCTGTGTGATCCTTGCTAAGCGGGCACTGGAAGATGACCTCTCAGGCAAACAAGTCGTTGTGGTGGGCCGGTCCATCCTCGTCGGCAAACCTGCTGCGCTGTTGTTCCTCGCTGAAAACTGTACCGTCTCCATCGCCCATTCCCGCACGGCGGATCTACCCGCGCTCTGCCGTGAAGCAGACATTCTCGTGCCCGCTGTTGGCCGTCCCCAAATGGTAAAAGGCGATTGGGTCAAACCCGGAGCCTGCGTAATAGATGTCGGCATCAATCGCATCGACGCGCCGGAAAAAGGGCAGGGGAAAACCCGCCTTGTCGGCGACGCTGACTTTGAGGCCTGCGCCGCTGTTGCCGGGCACATCACGCCGGTTCCTGGCGGCGTAGGGCCCATGACGATCGCCTGTCTGCTGCGCAACACAGTTCTCGCCGCCTGCGCCCGGCGCGGTTGGGGCGTTCCGGAGGGGCTGTAGACTACGGAACCGTTCAAAGGCGCTTTGCAATTTCCTCGATATGAATCCCCGCGCAATCAATCGTGCGAAACCCGGGGGTCTGCCCTTCGAAAGCGATATTGAGATCGGTGCCGCCAAGCAGGATCGCCTCGGCCCCGAACTCATGGGCCATTTGCAGCCCCGCTTCGAACAAGATCGCTCTTAGTGCCTTCGTAGGTTTGGCCGTTCGCGCCAGCCCGATATAGGCACTATGAACGCGCCGCATAAGATCATGCTCCGGTGCCAGCACATCGACGCCCGCCAGCTTTCCATACATGCCGCTTGCCATTACGGTCTCCGTGCCGAGCAGTCCGACCCGTTTGATGCCGTCGCGAATGAGTGCTGCACTGATCGCTGCGATCATATCCACCACCGGCAACGGCGAGACATTGCTGAACTGATCGATGCAGAAATGGCCGGAGATCGACGTTACGACGACGCAATCAGCCCCGGCCCGTGCCAAACGATCTGTCAGTCGCAAATAGATCTCGGTTTGTGCATCGCCCTGCCCCGCAGCCATATTGGCAAGGAGTGTTGGCGAGTCCGCGTGAACCATGGTGAGGTCCAGATCCACCGCCTTGTCAGCAGCGAGCTCAATCAAGCGCCGATAATAAAGATCCGTAGCGGCGGGCCCGATCCCTCCAATCAATCCGATGTGCATGATAGACATCTCCTGGAGCATGAACTTGCGTTACAGCTCCATAGGTGGGGATCGAATTCGTGATTGGAAGAACCGGGTATTTGGCAAGCGCTACATTGCCGCTCTGCCTTTGCGAGAGTTACGCCTTTGTCTGAAACATGTCTCCGGCTCGCTTTCAGCGGTGGTATGACCGCTGGCAAACTCTTTGAGCCGCACTGGTTCGGTTGGTCTTATGCGCAACGACGCTCGCGCCACAGCTTCGCAACAGTTAGGTCTGACCAGCCAAACGCAAAGTCAGTCGCCCCATGTGCAATCAAGTGCTCAAGGCGTTCTTTCGCTTCCTCGACGGTTGGGACATGCCCGATGTCTATCCACCACAATGCTACAGTGGGCTCTGTAGGCATCTCAAAAAACTCATGTTTTCGAGCATAGAAATTCTGATGGACAGTCTTGAACACGAACGTCGCCAAGGAGTCATCGTCTTCCCACACTGACATATTAACGTTCATAGTCGGATCCCCAGGCCAGCTGAAAGACATAGCACTATCGCCGGTTTCATCCTGGAGGCGCCAAACAAATCCAGGCATGCGCTCAGCGAGCTGATTGATGCGCACCAAATTGTCAAAGAAGTCCCTCATTCTAGGTTCATCTGGACCGCCTAACACGCGCCCTATATTGACTTGCGCTAGGTGTTTCTTCGATGTCATTGATCAGATCCATTTTCTCAACTGTTTCTGATCGTAGCAGAACCAATTTGGAAATCGACCTCCTTCTTAATCGAGTCGCACTCCGTCGAGGGGAATTGCCAAACGGATACGAGGCAGCTTCTTCTCATGCCCAATCGAACACCGATTTACTGATGATAATCTCTAGCAGTGTTGGCAATCGATCGTAGTGCAAAATGGGAAGAAGCAAAGAATGAAACATCGTCACCTCGCGCTATCGCGTCGGCACGTAATCTCTGGTCTGGCCGCGTTACCGGTAACAGCAGCTTGTCAGTCTAAAGAGTTTCGCGCGCCGAACTTTGCGGCACTGGAAACAGAATTCGGCGGTCGGCTGGGCGTTGCCGCTCTTGATCTCGCGTCCGGACGTGCGCTCGCCCACCGAGCCGACCAGCGATTTGCCTTTTGCTCGTCTTTCAAATGGCTGCTCGGGGCGTTCATGCTCGCGCGCATGGAGGCAGGGGAGGAGGATCTGGAAAGACCCATTACGATCAAGGAGAGCGATCTGGTCTTTTATTCTCCGGTCACAGAGCCGTTGGTCGGAAGCAGCCTTTCCATCGGCGAGCTCTGCGAAGCGACCATCACAACGAGTGATAATACGGCTGCAAATCTGCTCATTTCCGAACTCGGTGGACCGGACGGCTTCACATCCCTCCTCCGCCAATACGGCGATACAGTCACCCGGCTCGACCGCTACGAGACAGAGCTCAACGAGAATGCACCGGGCGATGTACGCGACACGTCTTCACCTAACGCTATGCTGGGTCTGATGCGCACATTCCTGTTTGAAGATGCGCTCATGCCTGGAAGTCGTGACATACTACGCCGCTGGATGATTGATGCGAAAACCGGGCTGCAGCGATTGCGCGCAGGGTTGCCGGACGGATGGGTCGCAGGCGACAAGACAGGTACAAGCGTCAACGATCAAAGTAACGACGTGGCCTTTGCATTTCCGGTCGATTCACCTTTGCGCGGCCCGGTTATTATTGTGTCTTTCGCAAATGTCCCGGATCCGCTGGAACCGGAAACGAATTCAATTCATGGGCAGGTCGCACGAATAACAATGGGCGCCTTCGGGATATGAGTGTGCCTGCACTCCCGCCCAACACACCTCTGTTCCACAAGCTCTGGAGCGAGCAGAGCGGCTGCTGCGCGCTCTGTGGCGATCCAATGCCGAAACACAGGTTCGCGGTGGCCCATGCGACGATCTGGAAGAAGACCCGGCCAACATTCGATCACATTATTCCGCGCGCGGCCGGAGGCTCCGATCACGAACATAATCTTCGTCTTGCACATGCGAACTGCAACAAGCGACGAGGGTGTAAAATGGACAGCCCGCAGCCGCGATAGATCGCTCGCTCAATATCAAAACACCAACCGCGCCGATTCCTGGTGTGATCCTCGGCGTGTGGAAGACAAAAAGACGATGATCTATCCCCGGGATATCAGCCGAACCATCGCTGCGTGATCCTCGTCAGAAACTGGAAGCAAATTTGTTCAAAATCGGAGATATTTCTCGAGAATGTCACCTATCTGCCCTGTTCGTGGCGCCGCGAATAGCGTTAATCTTCTTCTAAGAATACAAGATGAGGGACACCATGATCAGTCTTCGCGCGTGGGCGAAAGCCCTTGGCTTCGCAGTGATTTTTGGAGTGGCCGCATGTGGGGGCGGTCAGGATGCAGGCACCGGAGAGCTTCGCGAAGGGGAAGTGGTGCAGCGCAGCCGGTCGCAGCAGCAAGCCGCCGAACGTCGCGAATTGCAAAGACAGCGCGCCGCAGAAGAAGCTGAAGCCGATTTCACCTATTTTCGCTACGCGATTGATGTGTCCGGCGACCGCCCCGAGGCGTGCTTTGTCTTCTCGGCGGCACTCGATCCGGACACAGACTACGCATCCTTCATCGAATTTCGCCCGGCCGTAAGACCAGTCCTGACCGTCGAAGGGCGTGAACTCTGCGTAACAGGTCTCGGCTTCGGAGAGGAACGCATTGCGGTTCTCCGATCTGGCCTCCCGGCAGCTGACGGACGTGTGCTCGAACGCGAGGAAGAAGTTCCCGTCAGTTTCGAGGATCGCCCGGCCTATGTGGGCTTCAAGGGCTCGGGCGTAGTTCTGCCGCGCATCGACGCGGATGGTCTGCCCGTGGAAACCGTCAATGTCGATCAGGTCGCCCTCACTGTCTCCCGCGTCAACGATCGAGCGCTCGCATTCAAATCGATCGGTCAGGGCGAAAGCACTGGGCAAGGGCGCTACTCCTATCTCTACGGCCAGGAAAACCCGAGCGATGTCTCTAGCGAGATCTGGTCCGGCACCATGGACGTCGACCGTATACAAAACGCCCCGGTCACCACGGTATTCCCGATTTCCGACGTCATCGGCGAACTGGAGCCCGGCGCCTACTTCGTCCGCATCGAGGACGCCCGGGATCTCCCCAGCGCCTCCGGACCTCCCGCGTCCGCCGTTCGCTGGATCGTGCTCACCGATCTCGCGCTCACCGTCTACGAAGGTGGCCACGGCCTCGACATCACGCTTAGAAGCCTCGAAACCGGCCAGCCCGTGCCAGCCTCGACGGTTCAGCTTGTCGCCCGCAACAATGACATCCTCGCAGAATCCCTCACCAGCGCTGAAGGCAGGGTCAGCTTCGGCGCGCCTTTGCTGGCGGGCACCGGAAACATGAGCCCGCGCCTTGTAATGGCTTACGGCGAAGCTGGCGACATTGCAGTCATAGACCTGAACCGCGCTCCCGTGGATCTTGCATCCGACGCCGTCGGTGGCCGAAGCACGAGGGGTCCGGTTGACGGGTTCGTCTATACTGACCGTGGCATCTACCGGCCCGGTGAGACGGTCAACCTTGCCGCCCTGATGAGAGACAGGGCAGGGCTTGCCTTGTCCGATCGTGCCGGAGCCGTCATCATCCGTCGCCCAAACGGACTGGAAGCCGCGCGCGCGCGCTTCGATGAAACGAATGCCGGAGGGCTGGTTCAGGAGTATGATATCCCGGCAGGTGCCGCCCGCGGCAGCTGGCAGGCCATCCTTGAAGTCGACGGCGTCGGCGAAGTCGGCCGTGCCGGTTTCAGGGTGGAAGACTTCGTCCCCCAGCGGATCGCTGTCGAACTGGATGTGGACAATGAAACGCCAATTCTGTCCGGGGATATTAGAGAAGTGTCGTCGAATACGCGGTTTCTCTATGGCGCGCCCGGTGCAGGTCTGACGATCGAGTCATCGGCCCGCGTCGAGGTTGACCCTAGTCCCTTTGACGCATTCGACGGTTTCCGCTTTGGAGCCTATGATGAAACCTTCCGCCAACAGAATATAGAGTTTTCCGATCAGGTTTCCGATGGCGCGGGAGACGCACTCCTGCGCCTTGATCCGGGAAATCGCGGCGCTTCCAGCTCCCGCCCGCTTCGCCTCAATGCTGTGGTTACGGCGCTGGAGCCCGGCGGCCGCGCCGTTTCCGAAAGCGTGCGCATACCATACCGGCCGCGCAGCCTGTATCTCGGAATCAAATCTCCAACAGAGCGTTTTGCTGAAAACGCCGAGGCGGGTTTCGAGGTCGCGGCCGTCTCCAGCGCCGGTGAAGCTGTCGAGGCCGAAATTGAGTGGAAGCTGCTGGCCATCGACTACCACTATGACTGGTACCGAGAGAGCGGCATCTGGCGCTGGCGCAGATCGAGAACCGTCTCCACGGTCAACGAGGGCGTTCTGAATACGGAGAATGGCGCAACATCCACGCTCAATGTGGGCGACGTTGATTGGGGCAACCATCAACTGATTCTGACAACCGAAGGTGCGACGGCCTCAACGGAATTCTGGGTTGGCTGGGGCGGCAGCGTTTCCGGCGATGGCGTGGAAGCGCCTGATCGCGTCACTGTGCGCGCGCCGGAGGAGCCCGTCTCTGTTGGTCAGGACGTTCAGATAGCGGTGGAGTCGCCGTATGACGGTCTCGCCCAGATCGTTGTGGCAACGGACAAGGTATTGTCTGTCCAGAACCGGGAAGTGTCAGCAGAGGGCACGCGCATTTCCCTGCCGGTGACAGAGGAGTGGGGTGAAGGGGCCTATGTGATGGTCACGGTCTATACGCCTCGAAGTCCTGTGCTGCAGGCGAAGCCGCGCCGCGCCGTCGGCGTCACCCATGTGCCAGTCGATATCTCCAATCGTACATATGAGCTGACGATCAACGCGCCGGATGTCGTCCGTCCCCGCGGTGAACAGAGAATCGATATCGATATAGAGGGCGGTCCGCGGGAGCCCGTTTTCCTGACCCTTGCGGCGGTCGATGAAGGAATTCTGCGCCTGACAAAATTCGCTAGCCCCGATGCAGCGAAACACTTTTTCGGAAAGAAAGCGCTCGGCGTTTCGCTGTACGACGATTATGGCCGGTTGATTGATCCGAATCTTGGTCTGCCGGCCGACATCCGAACGGGCGGTGATCAGCTTGGCGGAGAAGGTCTCTCGGTTGTCCCGACCAAATCTGTCGCTTTGTATTCGGGCCTTGTCACCGTCGGTCGGTCAGGCCGAGCGCGTATCGAACTCGATATTCCTGATTTCAATGGAGAGCTGCGCCTTATGGCCGTCGCCTGGTCAGAAAGCGGAGTTGGATCAGTATCGCGTGCCATGACAGTCAGAGATGAAGTACCGGCGGAGCTTATCCTGCCGCGGTTCCTTGCGCCGGGAGACACCGCGATCGCCACCGCCACGATTGACAATGTAGAGGGAGCCGAGGGGGCCTATTCCGTATCGCTAACTGCCGCTGGCCCCGTCAGGGCGGTCAGTGAAGCGGCCGAATTTGAATTGCAGCTCGGCCAGCGTGCCGACCAGGGTCTTGAAATCGAGGCGAGTTCTATCGGGATATCCGATCTCAATCTGGGCGTTGATGGTCCCGGAAACTTTGAAGTGGCACGAAGCTATCCCATTGAAACGCGATCCGCCTTTTTGCCCGTGACACGTGTCAGTCGTGAGCTGATGCAGCCGGGCGATACATGGGCGACAAATGCCGATGCATTTGATGGCTTTGTCGGCGGATCAGCCGGAATGACTGTGAGTTTCTCCAGTCTTCCAGTGGATGCTACCGCGCTTTATGCGTCCCTTGCGCGCTACCCATACGGATGTACCGAGCAAACGGTCAGCCGCGCCATGCCGCTGCTCTACTCGGAGCAATTAGTCGGGCCGGGAACCGGTGAAAGCGCGGACGATGGGGCGAGGACGCGCGTTCAGCAGGCGGTATCAAGAATCCTGAATCGCCAGAGTGCCGACGGGTCTTTCGGGCTTTGGCGCGAAGGCGATCGATACGCCTCTCCCTGGCTCGGCGCTTACACGACTGATTTCCTGTATCGAGCGAAACAGGCGGGTTACGCCGTTCCTGATGAGGCAATGGACCGTGCCTTCCAGTCAATGTTGAATGTGGCAGAAGGCGATGCATGGCGCGTATACGGATACGACACCGATCGTTGGGAAAGCCGCTGGCATAATGACACGCAGGCACGCCTCATGCAGCGAGCATCGGCTTACGCCATGTATGTGCTTGCCAAGTCTGGCAGGGCAGATATTTCGCGCTTGCGCTACATGAATGATCGCGGGCTGGACGACATCGACAGCCCGCTCGCCCGCGCGCACATCGCCGCAGCGCTGGCGTTGATGGGGGACCGTGCACGCGCCGTGAGCGCTTTCGAGAAAGCTGAAGATGCGATCGGTTATGAAAACTCCGGCGATTACTATCAAACCCCTCAACGGGACATTTCCGGTATGCTCGCCCTGGCTGCCGAGGCGGGATTGCCGGAAGTGATGACCCAGCTCGCCGAGCGCCTCGCTGAAGATACACCGGATCCGGAACAACTGACGACGCAGGAAAAAGCGTTCCTGCTCTTGGCAGTGAACGAACTGGTGGGCGAGGAAGGCGGTGTTCAGGTCTCTGTCAGTGGTCTGGGTCGCGGCAACAATAATGATGAACGGTATTTCCTGAACGCGACTCAAGTTGGTGAGGGCATCGAGTTCACACTTCGCGGTGACAAACCAATCTATCGCACCGTGATGTCGAGCGGCACGCCGTCAGAGGCACCACCCGCTGTGAGCAACAGTCTCGCTGTCAGAAAGCGGCATTTCACACCGCGGGGCACACCCGTTGCCCTGACAAATCTTGACCAGGGCGATCAGATCGTCACGGTGCTGACAATCACCCCGCGAGAAAGACGAACAAACCCGTTGATTGTTGCGGACCTGCTGCCTGCGGGCTTTGAGATCGAAACAGTCTTGCGCACGGCCGATGGTGCCATTTCTGGCGGGGGAGGTGGTGCCTTTGCTTGGGTTGGAGAAATAGATCGTCCACGGACAGCAGAGGCGAGAGATGACCGCTATGTTGCCGCGATCGATGTGCGAGACGAAACCGTCACGCTTGCCTATCTGTCGCGAGCAGTTACAGCCGGGGAGTTCGTTGCACCTGGCGTCACCGTCGAGGATATGTATCGGCCCGATGTAAATGCGCGCTCCCCGGCCGGCAGGGCATCCATTGCACCGGCTGCTATCGGGGCCGGCGGACGGCCATGATCTGGCAGACCCGGCGAACGAAGACCTTGGCGGCATTGATCGCCGGTCTGCTTTCGCTCGCACTGGTATTGAACTGGGCGTTTCCTCCGCCTCTGGACCGGGCTGATGATCTGTCGGTCATGGTCTATGATAGAAACGGCAAACCACTTCGCGCGTTTCCTGCGGAACAAGGGAGATGGCGCTTCGCGGCCGATCTCGATGACATCGACCCGCTGTTCATCGAGGCGTTGCTGAGCGTCGAAGACAAACGCTTTTTCAGCCATCTGGGGGTCGACTTTCTGGCCATGATGCGGGCCGCGGTCACGTCCGCCCGCGCTGGAGAGATCGTTTCTGGTGGATCGACCATCACCATGCAGACGGCGCGGCTTCTAGAGCCTCGCGAGCGGACCATCCCGTCAAAACTCATCGAGATGGTGCGGGCGTTTCAGATCGAAGCGCGTCTGTCGAAACGGGAAATCCTGGAGCTGTATCTCACCCTCGCACCCTATGGCGGCAATCTCGAAGGGATCCGTGCCGCCAGCCATGCCTGGTTCGGACATGGGCCCGAACGCCTCAGCGACGATGAAATCGCCCTGTTGATAGCGCTGCCTCAATCCCCGGAAGCTCGACGCCCGGATCGACACCCAGATAACGCAATCGCCGCCCGCTCAATCGTTTCCACAAAACTCGTGGAGGTAGGTGCATTCGATCATCGGCGACAGCAGGAAGTCCAAGAGACCGCGTTGCCAGTCCGCCGCCCATTTCCTGCGGAAGCTTGGCATGGCAGCGCCGCGGCATGCCTCACAGGTAACGGCGACGTCACGAGTACGCTGGATTCCGCCCTACAAAGGGACGTTGAGCGACTGCTTGCCCGCAAGGCTTTAGAGTATGGCACCAATGTCCAATTGTCCGCTTTGGTAGTTGATGTGCCGACAAGATCAGTACGCGCTGCCGTTGGATCGGTCTCACGATCGCGCCCAGGAGGGTGGATCGACCTTTCCGCGCAGCCAAGATCCCCGGGGTCCACGCTCAAACCGTTTATCTACGCCGCAACTTTCGACGACGGTATAGCGTTACCGGATACACGCATCGCGGATCTTCCACGTCGATTCGCGGCTTATCAGCCGGAAAATTTTGATCGCAGCTTCAATGGAGACGTGACGATCGCCGAGGCGTTGCAGCACTCTCTGAATGTTCCGGCCGTGATCGCCCTCGATCGCATAGGCCCGGAACGTTTCGCAGCACAATTGGCGGCAGCGGGAACACTGCCGAGGATCAACGGAGGGGAAAGAAAAGCCGGTTTAGCACTCGCTCTGGGTGGTGTCGGTATGACTCTTCGCGAGCTTGCTGTTCTATATGCCGCTCTGGGAAACGAAGGAATAGCAAAGCCCCTCGTATGGAACGCTGAATTCGAGCATGAATCAGAGCGGACCGACGGGCAGCGATTGATGACGGCAGCCAGCGCCGAGGCAATTTTGAACATTCTTCAACGCGCTCCAGCGCCTCAAGGGTATCTGCCGGCGCGCCTAACCAGAGACGCACCCGAGATCGCTTTCAAAACCGGAACATCCTATGGCTTCCGGGATGCATGGGCTGCCGGCGTTACCGGCGACATTGCTATTGTGGTTTGGGTAGGTCGTGCAGATGGAGCTCCGCGACCCGGGCGCGTGGGCAGGAGCGACGCTCTTCCTGTGCTATTCGAGATTGCGGATAGAGCGGCAGTTCGGCTGGTTGACCAGAACACGAATGCCGAGCGTGTTCGCGACGAGCGGCAAGTCCGTCCGCGGGCGGTTCTGACAAGTTTCAGCGAGATACAACCTCCAGAGATCCTGTTTCCACCGAGGGATGCAGAATTGTGGCTTGGTGCGGATCGCGCAGGATCCCCAAGAGGTTTTGTATTTGCAGGTAGAGGGGAGGGCAAAATCGACTGGTTTATCGACGGGGCACCGTCCGATCTTGATGATACAGGCTTGCCCATTTGGTACCCATCAGAAGCGGGGTTTTATAACGTGAGTGCCGTCGACGGCGCGGGGCGCAGATCGTCAATTCGGGTAAGAATTCTGATGGATGCTGCGGCGCAAAAACCACACGTCGAAACAACTTCGCGTGAAGAGTGAGCTTTGGGACTACTCAAAAGTCTCCGATGCATCATATGAATTTCTGCAAGGGCTTATGGATTGCTACCCAGATAGCAGTAGAGAGTATTTGATGCACCGCATTATGGCATTGTCACGCTATCATATGGTTATGCTTGGGCTGGCTACCCTTGCTAGCCTTGTAAGCTTCGTAGTCGTTGCGAGTGCGCAAGACGAACCGGTCCAGTCTGAGGATGTTCAAATCGAAGTCGTCGATGGGGATTTAGTTCTCGCTGAGGCAATATTCGCTGGCGGTTGTTTCTGGTGTGTTGAATCTGACTTTGATAAAGTGGTCGGAGTGGTCGAAACGACGTCCGGTTATACCGGCGGTACCGTTGACGCACCGACTTATCGGCAGGTTTCGAAAGAGAACACAGGCCACTACGAAGCGGTTAAAATATCCTACGATCCCAGCCAGGTGTCCTATGCCGAATTGGTCGAGTATTTTTGGCGACATGTTGATCCGACCGATGATGGTGGGCAGTTCTGCGATAGGGGGTCCAGCTACCGCACCGCCATATTCACCGCCTCCGATGAAGAGCGACGCATTGCAGAGGCGTCAAAGTCGACGATCGAACAGTCGAATGTACTTTCTGCTCCAATCGTAACTCCGATCATCGACGCGACAATTTTTTGGGGCGCCGAGGAGTACCACCAGGACTATTACCTGAAGAATCCCGTAAGATATCAGTTCTACCGTAATGGCTGCCGTCGTGACGATGTGATCAGTCGGGTATGGGCGCGAGAAAACGCCGAAGGTTAGTTCATATTCGGCAACATTTGTGGTTGCTCAATATCGTACCGCTTCTCCCACTCTTGATCGCGAGGCTGCGGGCGAAAAGTTCGGGCTTGAAATAACGAGATCGATCGAACTTCATTCCCCCCCAGCGGAATTTGGATCTCCCGAATGAAATCAAATTCGTCGAAATCAGCCCGAAGCCTTTCCCTTTGATGGGGCTTGATACTGGCTACGAGAACGCGCGGAGCTTTGAGATCAGCTAGATCCCTTTGCTCGGCAAAACTCTTCGGTGAACCTGCCCTGCGCCAGGAGTAGATATCCGCTGGGAAGTTACGCCGCCCATAGTAATCTATACTGTGCCAGAGCTCTCGTTCGTCGACCAAAACGACGTCTGCGCTGATATCTGTTGCCGCATCTGCAATTTTTGCGACGGTCTGTGGCCACGCTCGGGAGAGTTGGAAAGACTGTTCAAATCCCATCCGTTCCGACCACTGAACTGGTCCCAATGCCAATGCAGTCAGAACCAACGCCAAAACTGCATGCAGACCGAAACTACCCCAGAGAATCCCGCCGCTAGTCCAACCCGATAGTGCACCTGCCGATAGCAAAGCCACGGCAAAGATACCTCCCATAAAGGATTTTTCCACCAGGCTGAGGTCAGGCACCCACATTGCGGCCAGAATGATGAAGATCGCACCGCTTATCCACAATGCTTTGGGGGTTGGTCTGCCAGCCTGCAGGAGCGCGACGATGATCAATGATCCGGCGACATAAGCCGTGGCAGCCCAATTCGCATGCGCTCTCGATATAAACGCCTGTGACGTGATGAGCACGAGAATCGGCAGTGTAAAGCACAAGAGCCAACGCAAGTTAGTCCTTCTAACCCCAGCCCATTTCGGCCGAACAAATATGGTAATTGCGATCATCAGAACAATAAAGCCAAAGGGGCCGACCACGGCCATTTGGTCGAAGAGAAACTGTAGACCGTTTTCGAGTGAAAATAGATCCCCACTCCATTGAGCATTGTCCGCCGTATGATTGATGGTCTGAAAACCGTTTCGCAGATTCCAGATCAAGTGGGGGATGATTATCAACAGGGCAATTCCGGCAGCAAGAGCGCCCCTTGAGGAAGCCACTGCGCGTCGCGTGGCCGGGTCAATAATGGCAGCTAGCGCCGTACAGATAAGCGCATAAACCATGGCATATTTCGCGAGGATGCCGAGTCCTAAAGCGATGCCGAGCAGAGTTGCCGAACTATAACTCTGAGGAGAGGATCGCAAATTCCATAACGCAAGCATAAAGAATGCAAAGCACGGAAGAAGGATGGCGTCTGTCGTCATAATGCCTGAAGAAAACGTGATGCCCGGCATAAGAAGATAGTATGTCGCAGCGAGCGTGCCCGTTTTCGCTTCGAACATTTTTTCCCCAAGCGCGAAGATGAAGCAGGCCGATAAGCCGTGAAGAAGGGGGGCGGGAAGTCGGATCGCCCATTCTGCGTCACCAAAAATGTTCGTAGCGAATGCTATTGTCCAGGCGATTAGCGGAGGCTTCGAGTAATATCCCCAGCTAATTTCCGTGCTCCACCTCCAGTATTGTGCCTCATCCGGTCCGAGATTCAGGGGTGAGAAAAGTAATGCAATAGTGCGGAAGATAATTAGCGCAGCAACGAAACCCAGGAATGGAGAGATCGTAGATAGGTTGAGGCTGAGGTTTTTATGTTCAGGCATTTAAAAGCATCGATCCAATTTCGAATCATGCATAGCGCGCCAGACTGGAAAGGAAAGTTATTGATTCACTTTCACAAGAAGCAGACTTTTCAATCAAAAAATCCAAGAAAAACAGTATATTTTGGCACTATTTCTTTTTTTTCATTCTATTTCGCTGGATATTTGCCGGAAATTTGATAAGGCAGTTGTCACGCAGCAGAGCTGTGACGAGTAGAGTAAAGGGGCGGCCTCTTTGGTCGCCCTTTTTCTATTCAATTTCGTCCGACACTTTTACGACATGCTTTCCGACAATTCGCCTATGAATGTGGTCAAGAAAACTCTCATGCCTGAATGGGGGCTTCAGCGCTGTATATGGGTAGGTTGGCCAAGCTCATGCGCCCTTTGGGGGCCAGACCTTCAATTGGCAAGATGGGAAACGAGCCAATTAGTGGCGGCGCTTAACAAACGCGTGCACGTACGCTTGATCGCATCTGGAACCGAGGCAGTAAAATCTGCCAAGGCTATGTGCGGACATGACTGTAGTATCTTCGATTTTCCGATGGGGGATGTATGGATACGAGATACCGGTCCTATCTACGCAATAAATGATCAAAAACCGGTTGGTTTGACGTTCGAATTTAACGGTTGGGGCGAGAAATTTATCCTCGAAGGTGATCAAGATATCGCGGAAGCTATGCTGGCTGTTGATAGCATCTCGTCATTCTCTCATTCGATAATTCTCGAAGGTGGAGCATTAGATTTCGACGGGGTTGGGACGTTGCTTACCACACGGCAGTGCCTGCTCAATTCAAACCGAAATCGCGACTGGACAGAGGATCAAACTGAGGATTTCCTAATCAATGCGTTGGGGGCAAAACAGATTGTTTGGCTGGACGAAGGTATCCTGGGAGATCACACCGATGGCCATGTAGACAATCTGGCACGGTTTATCGGTGACAGGCGCGTTGTATGTCAGAAACCTTCAGGCATCGATGATCCGAATGCCGAGGTTTTCGCTGCGACACAGAAGACGCTTGAGAATTTAGGGCTGGATGTCGTGACGATTCCTTCACCAGGCTTGATCACGGGGTCCACCGGTGCGGTCATGCCGGCAAGTCATATGAATTTTGTGATTGCGAATGGATCAATCATAATGCCGATTTACGAAGAGAACCATTCCCATAGGGCTCGACGCGAATTACAAAAGGTAATGCCTGAGTTCGAAGTTATTGCGCTGCCAGCCAGCGGTCTACTTACAGGGGGTGGCGCATTTCACTGCATAACGCAGCAGGTCTCGTACCCGGAGCCTGACGAATAATGGCCAAGACAATCAATGTTGCCGTGGTTCAGTTTTCTCCTGAGCGAGAAGAAGCAAATAATATCGCGAAAGCTTCGGAGCTAATCAAAGAGGCGAACGATAGAGGGGCCAACCTAGTCCTTTTGCCTGAATTTTTCTCGGAACCATATTTCTGTACAGCACAAAAGGAGACAGAATTCGCCCGGGCGAAAGAGTGGCAGAAGCATCCTGCCGTTCTATCTCTCAGCAAGCTCGCTGAAGAGCTCGGGGTGGTTCTACCAGTCTCAATTTTCGAGAAAGACGGGCCCCACTTTTACAACTCAGTCGTAGTTATCGATGCAACCGGCACACCGCTTGGACTTTATAGAAAGAGCCATATTCCTGATGGCCCTGGCTATCAGGAGAAGTTCTATTTCCG
The DNA here is from genome assembly GCA_039028055.1 of Pseudomonadota bacterium. Taxonomy (GTDB): domain Bacteria; phylum Pseudomonadota; class Alphaproteobacteria; order Caulobacterales; family Hyphomonadaceae; genus CALLCD01. The sequence continues at coordinate 15,473 of JBCCIW010000005.1, forward strand.
ACCTGGCAATACTGGTTTTCAAGTTTGGAAAACGAGCGTCGGAAACATTGGCGTTGGCATTTGCTGGGATCAATGGTTCCCAGAATCAGCTCGAATAATGACCCTAAAAGGGGCTGATATCCTGTTATACCCAACAGCGATCGGGTCGGAGCCAGAAGCACCCGGAATGGATACGTCCGTCCGATGGACGCGAACAATGCAGGGGCATGCGGCGTCGAATGTCATTCCGATAGCGGCAGCAAACCGGGTCGGTACCGAGGGCGATCAGACCTACTACGGCTCCAGCTTCATAACGGATGTAGAAGGTAACATTGTTGCTGAACTTGATCGAAAGAAAACCGGGATTGCATCATACAAATTTGACCCAGACGAGATCTCCGGTCAGCGAGCTTCATGGGGCTTCTTTAGAGATCGTCGACCGGATCTGTACGGAGTCATCTCAGATGTCGGGAGCGCTTGACGCCTCTAATGTTTAGCTGATCCCCTGTTCGCTGTTTGCATTGCGTGAAACATATCGGTGAAAATGCGGCCAGGAACCCTTGTATGCCACGTGGCCCAGCTCGGCAGCGCCGACAGGATATTCGCGGCCTGGGTCCAGGCGTTGAGGTTCAAGTCAGCGGCGATTTGAAATGCTTCGCGCATTTGTTCTTCGTCAAGGGCGAACTTACCATTGAAGACGGGCACGTCGACGCTCTTCCATACGAACATATCAGGCATCTTTTCGGTGGAGGAAGAAAGCGCCTGTATCCATTGCGCATGCAACGTCTGCGTCGAGTCGACTGCAACACCTAACATGGCTTTCTGTACACCGAGTGGGTCGAATTGATTCACAGCCATTTTCATCATTTCCTCTCAACCTGTTTCTCTTCGTATACAGATTTTTGCTGCGCTGCACAATAAGCGCGTCTGACAATTCGAATTATCTCCGTCATACTAACGACGTGATTCGGCTGGATCTGGACGTCATGATTTCTTCTGCAAGTTCCGCTTTCTACGAAAAAGAAGCGCAGGGCCACGCCCTCGTTTTCGATTCTGGTGTTGGTGGCCTTACAGTGGTTGAAGCCCTTCGCGCCTTAAGTCCTGGCACTCGTGTTGATTACGCGGCGGATACTGGGTTTTTTCCCTATGGTGATAAAAAGGATGAAGATCTAAGGTCGCGTTTACCTGAAATCGCCGAAGCTCTCGTGACAGAGGTCGAGCCAGACGTTTTTGTCATCGCATGCAACACTGCGAGCACACTCGCGCTTTCAGAGGTGAGGGCACGATTGCAGATACCAGTTGTCGGGACTGTGCCAGCCATAAAGCCGGCCGTTCGAAAAAGCGAAACCGGCACCATCGGTCTCTTGGCAACGCCTGGTACGGTGCGCCGAAATTATACTACAGCATTGATCAGAGACTTCGCAAAAGATGCAGACGTCATTATCCACGGCAGCCTGGAGCTTGTTGCACTAGCCGAAGCTTTCGCCCGCGGCGAGACGCCCGCCCTCGAAGAGTTCGCCGCTGCACAGCAGCCTCTTTTCGACGGTGACATCGAGGAACAGATGGATGTAGTCGTTTTGGCGTGTACGCACTTTCCCCTCGTTGTTACGCAACTTGAAGAAAGTGCGCCTCGCCCCGTCAGATATATAGATTCCGGTGAGGCTATTGCGCTGCAGACGCAGCGACTTTTAACGTCTCGAAAAGCAAGTCTGGGGAATCCAGAAAAGCCACGCGCAATAATAACAAGCCATCCTGACACCTGTCCCGATTTGGTAAAGATATTTGATCGTTACGGATTTGGCACGACTGAACAGCTGGGACGTGTGGTTGACGCGCGGTCTACAGCTCATAGTTCTCGATAACAGCGAGCCTGTAAGCGCTCGATTAACTGCGATTAGAGAGATAAAGAATTGGCGATAGTTTTCCCAAAACTCTTTCTAGCTGCGGCACTAGTAATTGCATTGATATCGTGTGGTGCTCCCGACGATAGCCTCCGAAAACTCGATGCCGAGTTGCAGCAGACTGACCAGGCACCCGGATTGTTGATCAGGAGAACTGGCCCGGCGATTCGGGTAGTGGGTTCGTCCACCGTGGCACCTTTTGCAGAGACTGTTGCAGAACAATTTGGTGTCGCCAGTCGATTTCGTACGCCGATTGTTGAAACGACCGGAACTGGCGGGGGCTTTAGAGCATTATGCTCTTCGCGATCTGCCAACCATCCATCAATAGTCAATGCTTCCCGCCCCATAAAGCCGTCTGAACGGGAGTTATGCGCTAGTAATGGCATCGACGATATTCTCGAATTCGCCATCGGTTTCGATGGAATAGCGATTGTAAATGCCTGGGATGGCCCTGCTTTCGAACTTAGCAAAGTTGATATCTTTCGAGCGCTCGCGAGCGAACTTCCGGATGGTGAGGGAAACTGGATACCTAATCCACATCGGTTGTGGAGTGAGGTGGTTGCGGAACTGCCGGATGAGAGAATCCGCGTCTCAGGCCCTCCATCAACCTCGGGCACGCGTGATGCCTTCCTGGAACTGGTCATGGAACCAGGGGCTGTCCAGATCCCGCAACTGGCTAGGCTGAAAGACGAAAATTCTGAAGAGTTTGAGCGTCGCGCACACACGCTGCGAGACGATGGTGCATGGCTGGACGCCGGTGAAAACGATGCTGCCATTATTCAAAGCCTGGTCAAAAACGAAACGGCACTCGGCGTGCTGGGGTTCTCGTTTTTGAGCCAGAATGCAGATCGCGTGCGGGCTGCCAGCATTGATGGGACAGTCCCCACCGTCGAGACAATTATTCAGGGTGAGTACGAGATATCGCGCTTGCTATACTTTTATTTGCGGGAAGACGATGTCGACAATGTTACGGGGCTTGCCGAATTCGTCCGCTCGTTCTTGTCGGAAGATGCAATCGGCCCAACAGGGTTTCTGGTAGAGCGTGGCTTGATCCCGTTGCCCGACGAGCAACGTTCTTCAATGCAGACCGTAGCTCTCCAACAACTTGTGCAAACAAATCTATCCGACCGATAGTGCGCTGGTGCGATACTCCCTGTCCAGCAGAAAGGGAGATCACCAATGCAGAAAATCAATAACCAGGTATCCGGTATTCTTGAGGCCGTGATTTCAGTCACCGGAGCGGCTTTACTCGTAGTCCAGACGATCGGCGGGGCAGATGGTATGGCGCAGATGGCCGCGGCGCTTGTAACGCTTGTTGCGCCCGTATGCGGGGCAATTCGCGAAACGCGCGGTAACGGCGCTGTCAGGCAGGCTGAAGCTATTGCAGGTGTTGTTACGGATGCTCTCGAACGTTCATCTGAAACGTAGCTAGTTCGCGTCGGGAAACGCGCGTGCAACTTCCTGATTCCACTCATAGAGCGCGCGCCAGTTTTCCGGCGCATTCGGCATCAAACCGAGTCGAACAATCACCAGATCCTTGGACGGCACGACCCATATGGTCTGGCCCTCATTGCCTCCGGCGTGAAACGCATCGCAAGGGCAGGTGAGGGCCGCTTGTCCATGGGATCGTTCCACATCTTCAGGCGGCGTTATCCACCATCCAGCTCCGTAGACGTTGGCATTCTCTGCCGGCGTTTCCGTGGTCGCAAACTCAACCCAGTTTTCGGGGAGGAGGCGCTCGCCCTTCCAGACACCGTCCCTCAGATAAAGATAGCCGAAGCGCGCGAAGTCACGAGGTGACGCGTACACGAGTGAGCCACCAAGAAAAGTTCCTGCTGCGTCGAACTCTGCGACGGCATCCATTCCGAGGGGGGTGAAGATCACCTGTTGCAGGATGAGTTGAGTCAGGCCCGCTCGAAGATGGGCTGCGCGCTGACCTTTTGGAATGTCTACGAGTGATTCAAGAAGTGCGTCGGCCTTATCGCCTAGTTTGCGGCTTATGTCGTCCGGATACGATTTTGTGGTGGATGCGGCGGTGTTGAGAAAACCGTCCAGTGTTTCGTCAGATTCGAAAGCCTCGAGCTCAATGCGGATCAGCAACCCTTGTAGTGCTTGACTAATCATGTGGTACCCAGCTGTGGAGTAATTCCAGACCGTCCCCGGTTCGTGGGCGAGGGGCAGGTCAGCCACGTAACCGACAACATCTTGCCGGCCGGACCCGAACATCATCTGGACCACATCATTCTTCGCGAGATCTGCTTCGCCGATTTCATTATAATCGAGCCCGTCCGTCATGGTCAGCCATTGACGCCATGTGATCGACGCGCGCGGGTCTTCCGCGTCCCAAGGACCGAGCATAGGCGTATCAATCGAGTCAATAAGGCCTTCTTGCAAGGCTCTCCCAACCAAGGCCTGTGTGATCGACTTCGCCATCGACCAGGAGACCTGCTTCGTCTCCGCATCAAATCCGTCCCGATAGACCTCTGCGACCAGCCGGCCTTCATGAATGATCACCAGCCCGCGCGTCTCGCCCATTTCGTCGTCGAGATTGCGGTCCATTGCCCAATCCATGAGGCGCGTGACCTCGGCCTCTGCAGACCCCGGAACGGAAGCGGTATCCCATTCATCCTCTGGCCAAACAATCCGTTCCACAAGCGGGAGATCGATGTCTGAAACACTGGCATCACCGAGCGCAACGCTCGGTAATTCGATGTTCTGCGCTGTGGCGGAACCCAGCAACAATCCTGTAGCCACTCCAAGCAAACCCTTGCGAAACATGCAGCCTCCCATCTAAGCTTCCGGCAAACACTAGGGCAGGGCCATGAAATTCTCCAGACTGGTTTTCATTACACTCGCTGTGATCGTTTTGGGCGGTGCCGCGCTCTGGCAGTTTGTCCTGAAAGGGCAGCTCGCCTACGCCGATATTGCGTCAGCGTACGTCGCGAAACAGACCTGCTCCTGCCGTTTTGTCGGTGAGCGGGAACTTGAGAGCTGTCTCGGTGATTTCACGCAGGACGTCAGCATTCTGAACGTGAGCGAGGTACGTGAGGGCGGCGAAGGTTCAATCACGGCATCGGCGTTGGGTATCGTATCGGCTACCGCAACTCATCGCCCCGGCCTCGGCTGCGTCCTGCAGCCCTGACCCTAGTCATTTTCTTAATCTGCTTTACTGCCGTTGAGCCAAAAGCAAGATTGTATCCCAGCGATTCGGAGGCTGACCCGCAATGCGCATCATGCTGATAACAGATGCATGGGACCCCCAGGTCAACGGCGTTGTGCGCACCATGAAACGTGTCATCGCCGAGTGCGAAGACATGGGGCATGAATGGGAAGTTGTGTCTCCAGCCGATGGTTTCCGAACGATCCCACTGCCGACTTACTCCGAAATTCGCCTCGCGCTCGGAGCGAGGAAGGAAATCGAACGACGCTTTGACGAATTTGAACCAGACGCCATTCATATAGCCACCGAGGGCACGCTCGGCATGGCAGGGAGGTCGCTCTGTCTAAAACTCAAGCACCCATTCTCCACATCCTATCACACTCGCTTTCCCGAATATGTATCTGCGCGTTTTCCGGTTCCCGTAAGCTGGGGTTACAGCTTTGTCCGCTGGTTCCATCGTTATTCCGGGAAAGTCATGGTCGCGACGCCGTCCATGCGTGATGAGTTGCTGGCCCGGAAATTCGACAATGTTGTCTCCTGGACTCGCGGCGTCGACACCGAGCTGTTTCATCCCTCAAAAAGACAGGTCGTGGGTGAGGCAGACGACCCCTTCGCTGGAATGTCTCGACCAGTTTTCCTGAATGTCGGAAGAGTCGCCGTGGAGAAGAACATTGAGGCGTTTCTAGAATGTGAGTTGGAGGGGTCAAAGGTGGTTATCGGTGAAGGCCCTCAGCTTGAAGAGTTGAGGAAAAAATACCCAGAAGCGCATTTCCTGGGTGCCAAATTTGGCGAGGAGCTCGCGACCTGCTTCGCGTCTGCTGATGTCTTCGTATTCCCGAGTTTGACCGATACATTCGGTCTGGTAATTCTAGAGGCCATGGCTACTGGCACACCAGTGGCGGCATATGAGGCTCCGGGACCTAAGGACATCATCCCTAATTCGAACGCGGGCTTGATTGGTGACAATCTACGCGACTCTGCAATAGCTTGCCTCAAGCTTGATCGGAACGAAGTACGGGAATACGCGCGAGGCTACTCCTGGCGATCTTGCGCTGAGGCATTCGTCGAGAACCTGGCACCACTTCCTACAATTGAGCGACGTCGATTCTGGCGTCGTCTAAGGCGTTTGCGCCGGAGAAGAGCACCAACCGAAAACTAGGTTGCTTCCTAACCGTCCAGCCAAACCTCAACCGAGCCCTTCAACTTGATTGCCACGGGTCGACCTCTACGGTCGACTGCCTTACCAGCAGCGATACGAATCCAACCCTCGGAGATGCAGTATTCCTCTACATTCGTCTTCTCTTCGCCTTTGAATCTGACATTCACGCCTTTGGCGAGGATAGCCGCATCGAAATACGGGCTTGCAGGATCTTGGCTTAGACGGTCAGGGAGTTCTGTGTGCATGATAGCGCATTAGCGTGTGAAGCCCGTTGAGTTCAAGTCATCATCCTTTTGTAGTCAATTTTTTCGAGATATTTGAGTTCAAGCAGCGGAGAATACCTCTGCTCCTGGAGAGGGATGTCTTTCTGTGATGCCAGCCTCGACAAACCCAAAACAAAGCGGATTCAAATTCGACACAGTCTGATTTGTTCGGCTGTCAAGGCAGTTTTCCTATTCAAAAAGCACCAAATCCGAAAATGCGGCATTGACGATCGGTTAACCTTCGAACCACTATATGTTGTGTCAGGATTGGAGTGAGGCGCTGTATGTGGCGGTGCTGGGGGCCAATCCCCATATGTTTACAAATGAATAGAGGGCGTGATGTCTGCCAATCAAGCTATTGTGGAAACCTCAACAGAGACAGCCAATAGAGGTAAGCCAAGACGTGAAGACTTCGACGTAATAGACGGACCCGGTATTAGCGCGTCCGACATTTACATAGATGCTGCCAGAGATGCGAACCTCACAGAGTTTGGTAAAAAGACGCTCGAAGATCGTTATCTGCTACCCGGCGAAACGTTTCAGGGCATGTTCGCTAGGGTTTCCGCAGCATTTGCTGATGATCTCGACCATGCCCAACGTCTTTATGATTACATGTCCAAACTCTGGTTTATGCCAGCCACGCCGGTGCTATCGAATGGTGGGGCAGACCGTGGGCTACCGATTTCGTGCTTTCTGAACCAGGTTGGTGATTCGCTCGACGATATCGTCGGCACATGGACAGAAAATGTCTGGCTCGCGTCAAACGGTGGCGGTATCGGAACGTATTGGGGAAATGTGCGTTCAATCGGAGAAAAAGTCGGCCGAAGCGGTCAGACATCGGGTATAATTCCGTTTGTTCGCGTGATGGACTCCCTTACCCTGGCGATATCGCAGGGCTCTCTACGTCGTGGTTCAGCGGCTTGCTACCTTGATGTTCACCATCCGGAAATCGAAGAGTTCCTGGAGATTCGGAAGCCGTCTGGCGACTTCAATCGGAAGAGTTTGAATCTCCATCATGGCATCAATATCACCGATGCCTTTATGGAAGCCGTTCGCAAAGATGAAGAGTTCGAATTGTTGAGTCCGAAGACCGACGAAGTTCTGAAGACAGTCAATGCGAGGAAAATCTGGCAGAAGATCCTTGAGCTCCGTATTCAGACAGGCGAGCCATATCTGCTATTCACCGATACGGTGAACAACGCCATGCCGGCGCACCAGAAGAAGCTTGGCTTGAAGGTTACCCAGTCCAACCTTTGTTCTGAAATCACCTTGCCAACAGGCATCGATTGTCATGGTGAAGACCGGACGGCTGTCTGCTGTCTGTCATCAGTAAACGCGGAAAAATTCCTGGAGTGGAAGCAGGACGAAAACTTCCTGGAGGATATTTTCCGCTTCCTGGACAATGTTCTGAGTGATTTCATAGAACGTGCACCAAGTGAAATGGCGCGTGCCGTTTACTCTGCTCAAAGAGAGCGCTCTGTTGGCCTCGGTGTTATGGGCTTCCACTCATTCCTACAGAGCATGGGCGTCCCGATGGAAAGCCCAATGGCGAAGAGCTGGAATACGCAGATGTTCAAGCACGTACGCCGCGGTGCCGATGCAGCCTCGGTAAAACTCGCTAAAGAACGCGGTTCCTGCAAAGACGCGGAAGAAGTCGGTATACTTGCCCGCTTCAGTCATAAAATGGCGGTTGCGCCGACGGCATCAATTTCGATTATTTGTGGCGGGACGAGCGCTGGTATCGAGCCGATCCCCGCTAATGTTTACACACATAAGACGCTATCGGGGTCATTTACGGTTAAAAACCGTCAACTGGAAAACCTTCTGGAGACAAAAGAGTTGAACACCGACGCTGTCTGGAATTCGATTCTAGAACACGAAGGGTCTGTCCAGCATCTAGATGAGCTGAGCGAGGACGAGAAAGCGACCTTCAAAACGGCTTTTGAAATTGATCAACGCTGGATCATAGAGCATGCGGCCGATCGCACGCCTTATATATGTCAGGCACAGTCGCTGAATCTCTTCCTACCCGGCGATATCGATAAGTGGGATCTCCACATGCTGCACTGGACGGCTTGGGAAAAAGGGTTGAAATCTCTATACTACTGCAGGTCGAAATCAGTTCAGCGAGCAGCTTTCGCCGGAGCGGAGACAAAGTCGGATTTCGGCGGAATGGACTCGCCAAAGACAGATTATGAAGAATGTCTCGCTTGTCAGTAATACTGAGGTAAACAAGCAACACTTAGTAAAGGCGGCCTGAAAACCCGCCTTTTTTGCCCATTTGATCGAGGTTTCGCCCCGATTTAGGCTCATTTTGAAAGACAATCACTTGTTCTCGGTATTAACGATTGATGATTGAATTCGGTCGAGACTGGCCACGCTTGTTTAGATCGGGTTAAAAGAAAAAGGGCCTACTCCGGGGGATGCTTAACGTAGCTGGAGAGGCCAATTGAGAGGCGCGGGACAAATGCTCTTTAGCACTCTTGGGATACTCGGAGCTTTGGCTTGCGAGGGATGCACGTTTTTCGTGATGGACGATTACGATTACGTGGCTCCAAGCCAAGGACAAATTGTGCTCACGCCTAGCTCGGCAATGTTGTTGGCGGCTCCGGGGCCATTAGGCTCCGCAGGTCTATCGGCTGTTACCCCACCAAGGCTATCGCCAAACGAGCGAATTGATCTCGTCGAAAACATACTCATTGATTATGGGATCGTTATCCCGGACCGCCCCAGATTTGGTAGCACAAACCTGACAGGCCCCGTGTATCTGACGGGCTCTTCCGATCAACCAGGACTGAGCTTCACCAGTTCTGTGCGGTTCAACCCGATTGAGTCGACTGTCTGGTCAACTAATCCTGTTTTAAGCATCGTGAATGGGCGTCTGAACGCTCAAAGGCTCTCAGGCCCAAATTACAGTCGCGAAGCGGTTAATGCCGAGCTCTCGTTCTCGGCACCGAGCGAGTTCACGGGACTGAACTTTGATATTGGCCTTGTTCCTCGAGCAAGTATTGCCTCCGAGGGAGAATTTAGTGTTCGCAGGATAGGTGCCGAATTCAGGTTGGGGCAGGACATCGATCAGCGCGGCAATGCGCTAGGCCTTCCAAGCTGGTACATTTTCGCTGGTGCTGACGGCGAAGCATTGATTTTCAATAACAACACTGCCGATCTGGGTTTCAATCTAGGTGTCGTTGAAGGTCTTCAGCTCCGTGATCAAGTCACAGTCGGCGATATTCAGGCTGGACTTAATGTTCGCCGATATGGGACCAATTTTGCATTTTCCTACATCCGCCGAGAAGTTGAATATATTCTTGGTGCGGAGCAACTAGAGCGAGACGAGGACTTCGGCGGTCTCACGATCAGCTGGCGTCGTTAAATCTGCTCAGTCTTTTTTTGCTAAAGTTCTATTAGCCCATCTAGGGCAGGGGCTCTGGAATCGAATATTCTGGTATCGAGCGTAGATCGCGAGATTCCGACGTGATCCCGCAATACCGATTTAAGGATCGACGTAACATCATTCGCTGGTGCAAGGTCGCGTCCCTCATGCAGGTCGCGCTGCTTCAATCCCGGCCAGTCGCCGTAAATGCCACCGCCGCGCACAGCACCGCCAGCCAGGATCATCAGACCCCCGGTTCCATGGTCAGTTCCGCGCGTTCCATTTTCTGCGGCGGTCCGCCCGAATTCCGAGCAGATAACAACAGCTGTTCGGTTCCAGTGACTCCCCAACTTACTCTTGAGCTCCGCCAGCGCTGTCCCAAGAGCCGAAAACCTTGTGGAAATTTGGTTCGATTGGTTGGCGTGGGTATCCCAACCGTCGAAGGACAGCATGCCAATATTGGGCCCATTATCTGCGCTCATTAACTGCCCGAGAGCCGCACCAGCTAAAGCATATTGTCTTGCCGGACCGCGCCCGTCACCAGACATATCGACCGAACTTGTCGGCGTCGCTCGTGCTGTCGCCAATGGTTCTGATAATAGCGGATAGTCCATATAAAGACCCTGTAGGCGATCAAGAAGATCCTCCGAGGCCTCCGAAAAAACAGGGGGAGACCAGTTTGCAGCAGCACCATCGCCGCGAAGAGCCAGGGGCAGGGCATATCCAACAGCCAATCCCTTTCCGCCAGCGGCTTGCACAACACGATTTAGCCAGCCATCCCGAGTAGTGGTGCTGCCGAGAGTTTCAAGAAAATCCTGGCCGTCGAAATGCGATCTCGCGCGGTATGAGGTAGCTGCGGCGTGCACGAAGCTGACTTCGCCCGATTCATACAGACGGTGAATTCCTGACAGGGACGGGTGCAGGCTGAATCCGTTGTTGAGGTCGATCCGATCTGCCATGTCGGGCATGATTGACGGCCGTAGTGCATTCAGAGCGGGGTCGTTCGGAATCAGTGCCGAAAGTCCATCCATGGCACCGCGCAGAATAATAAAGACTGTTTTCCGTCCTCCTGGCTCTCGCGCATAAGCGACTTTCATCCGAGAGCTGATGCTGGCAGAGGCTAAAAGCGCAAGGGCGGATCGTCGGGTCAATTTAAGCATGGGGCTTACCTCATTTGGAAGTCCGGACTCATCAAGGCGAGAACAACCGCCTGGCTCTGGCTTTCGGCGCGCATAACCGACCTTGCCGTTTCAGAAGAAACGCGGTCCCCAAGACCGTTGTCCAACAATGCGCGGGCGTCGAGGGTGGGGTTTCGCGTTGCAAGCCTATTGGCCCACTCTATCCTCTTCTTCATTGCATCAGGTGTTATCCATGCGGCTGCATCATCGGGCCAGCCTTCCGGCGACGGTGCTGCAAATGGTGTCTGAGCGAAGCTCTCGAATAGATTTCCGGGATCACCCACCAGAACGCGACGCAAGCCGAGCAGTCGACCAGTTGAGACGATGAGTTCGTCCGGCGTCTTGATTTTCGTTAGTGATGGCACCCATGTTTCGCTGGCACCGATCAGTGTTGTGTAGAGCGATGTAAGATTACCGCCGGTGCGCATAAAGTTGTCTGCGAGCGTGGTGACCAGTGTCGCAGGCGGTTCGTCCGCAACAAAATGGCGCGCTATCTTGAACGCAATATTATTGGCCGTATACGGAGATAGACAGAGATCTCGTACTATAGCCTTAGCTTGATCCGCACCCGTATCAGAGTACCGCGTAGAAAGGACTGATTTCCGTCCCGGTTCGTGCAGGAACTCGACAAATACGGGTTCTCCCAATCTATCAGAAGCCACGCGCTGATTGCCAACGGTCCAACCCGTAAGTGCCTCAGAAAATGCGGTTACATCATCCTGGGAGTATCCAGCTTGAGGCGTGACGGTGTGCAGTTCCAGAACTTCACGCGCGAGGTTCTCATTCAGGCCCCGTTGCCGGCGGCGGCCTACTCTGGAATTAGGTCCAATGGATTGCCAATTATCGAGGTAGACCAGCATGCCCGCGTGAAAAATCGCGTTTATGGCAAGCTCCGAAAACGAACCTAAAATGTTTGGCCGTATGGCCTCTCGTTCGTATGCCCCAGCGACAAGACGGGTAGGGGGGCTCTTCATTGCCACGGTAAAATGATTGGACCAAAATCGGACCAGCCGTTCATGAAAGGGTGTCGCCGTCTCAACGGCAAATGCAGTCCGCCGCGCTATTTCTGTCCTTGTGGTCTGCCGTGCTGTTCGCCGGAAATTTCGCTGAGTATCTTCATTTGCGCGCTGGGTGCGAGCGGACCGAGCGTACGTAATTGCCGTCGACAAATTCACTTTCGAAGAATTCAATCCGTCCACAGGGAAGGGCATTACATTGCTGTTTGTCAGCTGGCGCTCGAGCCAAGCGTGAGGGTCATTACTCGCACTGGCCAAATCTCCGTAACGCGCACCCAGTCCAAACCTGGTGACAGCAAGTGCTCCTTCCAGCGACAAGTTCGATCCTCCGAATGAACGTTGCCAAATTCAACGTCTCATTCGGAAGAATCCGTCGGAGGTGTTCTAGTTATCTCCGATAGTCCAGTGGAGGCTCTCTATCACCCAGCAGAGAGCGGTACTCATAATCTTCTCCGCGAGCTTCGTCGAATTCGGCTCTTGCGGCGACTCGAAGGTCTTCGTCGAGATAGAGCTCAATTGCCGTCAAGGCAATCGACTTGGCCGCCACTTGTGATCCTTTCACCCCGATCGACATACCACTGGCAGCGACGGCCTGCCAAGAATGGGCGGACGTCCCGGGGACCCATGTCGCCGTCCCCAGTCCGACTGTAGGAACGGCATAGGAAACGTCGCCGACATCAGTAGACCCATAGCCAAGCGAGACTTCGTATTCTTCGATCGTTTCTTCGGATCCGAGCTCCAGGGAGGGCTTAAAAAACGAGGCTTGAATTCTCTCAGCAAAATTGCGCTCTTCCTCCGTATACGTGATACCTCCGACTTGCGTCAGATTTTCAAGCATTGCCCTCTGCAGTGTCTCATTTACAAGTAGAGGATTGTTGCCGTGGATGATCTCCCACTCGACCTGCGTTCCGGTTCCGAGAGCCGCACCGCGCGCAGCGTTTTCAAGGCGCTCCCAGATTGCCTCTACGCCGTCCGGCTCGGGGTGACGAACGTAATAGAAGACCTCTGCAAAGTCCGGCACAACGTTCGGTGCATTGCCTCCCGCCGTGATGACATAATGCATGCGTGCATCCTGATCGATGTGCTCATGCATCATATTGGCCATGATGTTCATAGCCTCGACCCCATCTAGAGCTGATCGTCCGCGTTCCGGTGCTCCAGCGGCATGCGCAGAGAGGCCTGCGAACCGAAATTTCGCTGAACGATTGGCGAGACTGGTGCGTGCACCCGCGGTATTGCGGTCGGCTGGATGCCAGTGAATAGCGAAGTCCACGTCGTCAAAAAGGCCTTCGCGGACCATATAGACTTTGCCTGAGCCGCCCTCTTCGGCTGGGGTACCGTAGACGCGCACAGTGCCTTGCATTCCGGTTTGTTCGAGCCAATCCCGAACTGATAAAGCGGCCGTAATTGAGCCTGCAGCAAACAAGTTGTGTCCGCACGCATGGCCAGCATGCTTGTCGTCGACCGGCGCGCGATCAGCTGTTGCGTCCTGATTAATGCCGGGGAGGGCATCGAGTTCTGCAAGGATGGCTATCACCGGTCCGCCTGTTCCATAGCTGGCGACAAAGGCGGTTGGAATGCCCGCAACCCCGGCCTCAATCTCGAAACCGGCATCTGTAAGCGTATCCTGCATCAGTCTGGTCGAGCGCTCTTCCTGGTAACCGACTTCCGCCCACTCCCAGAGGCTAAGGGCGACGTTTTCAGTTGTGTCGTAGCGCGCATCAACATTCGCAATAATCTCGCTAGCGGGAGCGTCGGCCAGCAGACCCAAGCTGGTCTCAGCGCATGCCGGGAAAGAGAATAGCAGTGTGGTCGCGAGGAGGGCGGTCGGAAGACGCATGGTGAGTCCTTGGATTGCTACAGGAATGTTCTCCCCTATTTCTAGCGCCCTGAATACGGATGCAAAACCCACTTTTACTCAGTAGCTGTCGTCGGAGCACTATTTCTTGTGCGTAATTGACGCATCATTGTAACTACCTATTGTGTTGGTGTAATTACGATGACACTATATATAGTTATTCAGACGAAGTTATCTTTTTTGAGGGGCTAATCAAAATGGCAGACACACCAACTAGCGTATCGGGATTACTAACACCGAGTGTGGCGTACAAACCATTCCGGTACCCCTGGGCGTTCGAATTCTGGCAGCGGCAGCAGCAGGTGCACTGGATGCCGGAGGAAGTCCCGCTCGGCGAGGATTGCAAGGACTGGGCGGTCAAACTGTCCGACAAGGAACGCAACCTCTTGACCCAGATTTTCCGCTTCTTCACGCAGTCCGATGTCGAGGTCGGCGCGAACTACATGGAAAACTACATGCCGCTGTTCAAACCGGTCGAAGTCCGGATGATGCTGGCGGCGTTCTCGAACATCGAGACAGTCCACATCGCCGCCTACGCGCTCCTGCTCGAGACCATCGGCATGCCGGACTCCGAGTTCTCCGCCTTCATGGAATACCAGGAGATGGCCGACAAGCATGACTATCTCGGCCAGTTCGGCGTCGACAACGAGGCCGACATCCTTACCTCCATGGCGGTCTTCGGCGGCTTCACCGAAGGGCTTCAGCTCTTCGCGAGCTTCGCCATGCTGATGAACTTCCCGCGCTTCAACAAGATGAAGGGCATGGGCCAGATCGTCTCCTGGTCGGTGCGCGATGAATCCCTCCACTGCGAGGGCATGATCAAGCTCTTCCACACCTTCGCCAATGAAACCGGTGCGCTTTCCAAGGCCGTGGCGGACAATATCGCCGATTGCTGCCAGACGGTGATCAAGCTGGAAGACAAGTTCATCGATCTCGCTTTTGAGGCGGGCGAAGTGGAAGGCATGACGCCGGAAGACATCAAGCAGTACATCCGCTACATCGCCGACTGGCGCATGGGCCAGCTGAAGCTGAAGCCGATCTACGGCGTCTCCGAGCACCCGATTCCGTGGCTGACGGAAATCCTGAACGGCGTCGAGCATGCGAACTTCTTCGAAGCCCGCGCGACGGAATATTCCAAAGGCGCAACCAAGGGCGACTGGCACGGCGACGATGGCGTCTGGGGCATGTTCGACAAGGCCCAGACGAGCGAGCCTCTGGTATCTGCTGAGTAGCTTATCCCACGCTCTATCCCCGAAATTGTGCGGGGATAGAGTGTCCGGTTTGAGGGGGTCAGTGTCCGTTTCGTGCCCGGTTCGAGCGGCGTAGAACTCTGAAAAATCCAATTGTGGTGGGCATTTTCAAGGAAAATGACCGTCCGGAACATCGCTCAACAGAACTGTCATCCCGGACGCCCGTGGCGATCCGGGACCCACGAATTGGGTGCTGTGGTTCAGCTACTAAAGGTGCAAGCTCTCTTCTGTTAGGTTGTCAGCGCGCATTTGTAGGCGTGTCGTTGGGTCCCGGATAGGTCCGCTCGCGCGAACCTTCCGGGATGACAATGTCACACGAGAGTCCGCCTAACTCTCGCCCCGTCGTTCGGCCCACCCCGTAAGCCCGGCAATCAGTGTGGCAAGGATGGCGAGGCCTAAGAAGCGCTCGGTCATAAACAGAGCGCGGAGGCCACTCGGCAGGGAAGTGTATTCGCTATCAGCCGTAAATCGATCTTCGAGGAAGGTGTCATTCACCGGATCAAGATCTGCCAAGGGCAGAGCCATCTCAAAGCTGAACCCAAGCCAAGCGCGCCAATGCTCGGCCCAAGTGATATCGTTTGAGTTTAGGCTGGAGACCTTGTGGAGCTCTGCGTTGAGGCCGAGTACAGCGAAAAAAATGATCATGCCAGCGAGAATGAAAGCGCCCCGTCCGGAGGCGTAGCCATACCCCGTCATCGGGCCGAGCCATAGAATGCGAAAGAGTTTCTGCATCCCGCTCCACGAGCCAAACCTCATGGCTCGCGTCCGGCGTTTTTCCAGCGCGATCAGAATATTGCGCGCCTTGTCGTCCTCTCCTGTCGCTTTCAGGGCGGAGGCCATGGCAAGATAGGGCGAGGGCGTGAAGGCGTTTTCGCCGTCGCGATTATGAGTGACGTTTTCGCTGAGCCATCGGCGCAGATCCTTCGTGCTCGCTTGATCAAGGCTTGTCCCGCCAGCGCCGCCAGCGAGGCGGGTAAACGTGAGGCCGTCCAGATTGCGCGGCACGAGGTTGCCATCGCTTTGACGAGTCCAGGCTTCGAACGAACCCTGCAGGGCACCGATGCGCGCGTTTTGCAGGTTCAGACTGGCACCGTCGCCCCAATTGGGAGCGGGCATACCGAGCTTAGTTTCGTCCATCAGCATGTCATTTTCAATCACTGCAGATGCGAAGTTGATTTCACTTTCAAAACTGCTGCCCCAAAGCTGCAGCCCGGCACCAATGTCCGCGCTATTGAGATCCACCTCGCCCACAAAACTTGCGCCGATACTAAGAAAGACATAGCTTCCAGTCTTCAGGCTGTAGGCAATGACCGCGTACTGTCCGTCCCCCGACTTGAAGCTGGAGCCGCTGCAGTTAAACTGGTCGCCAATGTCCGCCCCTGCGAAGTTGACGGTGCCCTCAAAGCTGGCGCCGCCTCTGAGGAAGACATGGCCCGTGGTTCTCAGGCCCTGGGCATATAGACCTTGCGGGCAATGGCTCGTCTGCAGGCTGAAAAAGCCGGTAATTTCCGTATTATGCAGATTTAGCCGGGCATCAATACGGCAATCATCGAGCGCCAACTCGCCCGGCAGATGTAGGCCGCCAAGGTCGATTTTTTCGGTAATTCTAGAGGAGAAGATGTGCACGCGGTTACGGCGGCGCGCGTCTATGAAGGCTTTGTCGGTGCAGACATACTCGATGAAGCGGGCGGAGAGTATTTGCCATGCTGGCCAGTCTTCCTCCGCTACAGATTCCGGCGGGGCGTTCTTATCGCCATTGGCGGGTTGAATAAGGGCGGCGCTGACAGCTGACTTCTCCACATCCGTCTTGCCGCGATGTTCGGCTGGCACCTCGCTCATATCGACTTCGCCGGTCTCAAAAAGCTCTCCCAGCGCCCATTTTTCCCACGGGGTCATCCAGTTCTGTTCGAGATCCTTGGCGGTTTTATCGGTCATTGCGGGCGTCTCCCTTCAGGAGAGATTGTAAATCGCGGTTCACCTTGCAAGGGGTGTGTTTAGTCCGACGCGTGCATTCGGGAGAGGAGCATAACGACAAGCTCTCGAGGCGGTACAAAACTTGCACCGCGGGAGCCCCAGCACAATCGCGATTGGGGGAAAGGAAAAACCATGAAAATCGACAAGTCGAAACTGCTTGGTTTCAGCAACCAGGCTGACGAAAAGAACGACACAATGGTCGGCACCAAAGGTAATGGTTCTGGTAAGTCCAAGAAGCGTTATTTCTTCTGGTGGTGGTAGTCTGACGACACCATTTCCGAACTGAGATGGAGCCGGCCTTTCGAGGCCGGCTCTTTTTTCTCCTCTGGCACGAAACGTGCAGTCCTCACTCGCCAGAACGAAGTCTTTGAACAGGCGAACTGGAACAGACGATGGACACCCTGATTTCCGCACCGAATGCCGCGCGCGCCCGCGGGCAAAACAGAGCATTGCAGACACAGCTCCTCAATAGCCTCGACTATCTCGCCAGCGAATGCGCAGCCAGCGGATTGGTGGATCAGGGCGAATTCCGCGCCTGGATTACAGCCGCAAGGGCGCAGCGGCTGAGCCCCGCTTGCTTCGCGGCATACTATGATCTCGTGACAGCGATCGAGAAGGGCAGAAGGCGGAGGGTTTCGCGGCTGTTCAAGGCGATTATGTCCACGCCGCATATGGAAGACGAAATCACGATCCGCCGCCTCGGCGACGACTATGCGCCTGAGGAGACGCGCCGAATTCGCCGGTTCATGGGATCCGAGAAAACCGGAGCTTCCGGGGTTCGCAGGCCCAACTCGAGAGCGGCGAAGGCGTTCGAGGAGACACTGCGACAGGCGATTGACTGGATCGGTCGCCGCGCGCCGGAACTCGCGGCGGAAATCGAGGCGTCGATCTCCGAGATCATACTGGTCGGGCCGGATCGCAGCGGCCGTGGTGAATTCGAAGGGGGCACCTGCTTCAAGTTGACGGGCGCACTCGTTTTGAATGCAGAGCGCGAGGCGAGCGTCGCGGACCTTGTCGTCACGCTCGCCCATGAGGCCGGGCACGCCATCCTTTTCGGAGAGTGCCTGGACGAGATGCTGGTGGAGAATCCTGACACTGACCTCTTCTGGTCGCCGATCCGCCAGTCGAAACGCCCGCTTGAGGGTATCTTCCATGCCGGGTTCGTTTCCAGCCGTATGCTGTGGGTGCTCGACCGGATGGATGGAGATTCACAATTTTCCTTGCACGAACAGATTGACATGACGACCGCGCGGGCGGACTCATCTCAGGTCTTCGCAGAATGCGTCTCGATTGTCGGGCAGAATGCCCAGCTTACCTCTACGGGCGCGCGGATCTTTCAGCAGATGAGTGACGATCTGGCCCGGCGTGGTCTCGCTCAGCCCGTGCTGCAGGCCGCCTCCTGATGAATGTCCTCGCACGGTCCATAAAGAGCGTCGTATGGATCGTCGCTGACAGCTGGATATCTGGCGTAATGGGAGCCGTGTCCTACTTGCTCCTGATGCGGATGTTGGGGCCGGAAGTCTTCG
>JBCCIW010000006.1:0-32523 GCA_039028055.1 Pseudomonadota bacterium
AGAAGTTGAAACGCCCATATGGAACCCAGTCGTCACATCCTATGATGTAAAGGATCAAGACGGTGAGCATCTCGGACTGTTCATGATGGATATGTACGCGCGGGACTCAAAGCGCGGCGGCGCATGGATGAGTAGTTATCGCGCCTCCTCAGATATCGGGGGAACGTCCATCCGTCCGATCATCACAAACAATCTGAACCTGATCTCGCCACCGGAAGGAGAACCAACCTTGATGCGGTTCGATGAGGTCGAAACGCTTTTTCATGAATTTGGGCACGGTCTTCACGGTCTCATGACACAAATCAGATATGAGAACTTTTCCGGCGTAGACGGTCCTCGGGATTATACCGAATTCCCCGCACAGATACTTGAACATTGGGCAAGCCAAGAGCAGGTTCTGGGCAATTACGCGCGGCACATCGAGACGGGCGAGGTCATTTCGCCTGAGCTGATTGACAAGATGCTCAACGCTTCGACATTCAACCAGGGCTTCAAGACTACAGAATTCATTGCGGCCTCTCTCCTCGACCTGGCCTGGCATCGTCTTACGCCAGAGGAAGCAGCAACCATTACTGACGCCCGTGAATTCGAAGAAGACGTGCTCAGAGGCTACGGCTTACTTGAGGAAATCGAGCCGCGTTATCGCACCCAGTACTTCGCTCATATCTTCGCTGGCGGTTACTCCGCCGGATACTACTCATACCTCTGGTCAGAAATTCTTGATGCTGACGGATTTACAGCTTTTCTCGAGGCCGGAGACATTTATGACGAAGAGCTAGCAGCCAAACTGAAGCGCTGGGTCTACGAGGCTGGTGGTCTTCGCGAGGCTGATGAATTATATCGGAATTTCCGCGGAAAAGACCCTGAAATAGAGCCTTTGCTCAGGATCCGTGGACTAAGCGACACAGGCGGCTGACTACACTTCCTGTATCAGCCAGCATCGATGCTAGGCTCCAAACACGCGCATCACTGTCCACCATAGACCAACCAAACCAATCAGTAGTGAGATTGGTTGGACTATGGTTTGACGATAAGATAGGTGCCCGGCGGATAGTGCGCGTTTCACCGGCACGCTCAACATCACCGCTGCAGCCACGACGGCGAGCTGTCCGACTTCAACTCCAATGTTAAATCCGATGAGTGATGACCAGAATTGCTCCGGTGGCAGCCCGACTTCACCAATGAAACCCGCGAAGCCCATTCCGTGAAATAGACCAAAACCGAAAACAACAATGGGCCGCCAGCGTGTTATGTCTTTGAAGTAGAGGTTTTCAATTGCGACGAAGGCAATTGAGAAAGCAATCAAGGGTTCAATGATCTCTGCCGGGGGGCTAATTATGCCGGCTGCGGTTAGACCCAAGGTCGCTGTGTGCGCGAGAGTGAACGCCGAAATCTGCAGAATTAGGCTCCGCCATCTTTCGGACGCCAGAAAAAGCGCAAGTACGAATAGGATATGGTCCAGACCACCTGGTAATATGTGCTGAATACCTATGGTCGCGTACAAGATCGCAGTGCCCAGCGGTGAGCGAACCTCACCGAATTCATCCAACAGCGGAATAAGAGTCTGTGAATCAGAGCTGTTTGCCTCCGCCAACATCCGGCATAATGCAGGATCCATTGCAGAGCCAATCTCGCAAAAATCGTCCTCAGGGTGTGCAGATGCCTCCCCACAAAACAACGAAGCGCTTAAGGCGATTATCCAGCAATAAAGGAAATTCCTAGCGAGACGTGCGTACGACATCAAAAAGTGAATAGACCAGTTCTAGATCACGTGGAACTCTGCAGCCTTAAGCGCACGACGAAATGAAATTCAACGGTGTAGTAATCGACGCATCAGGCTATGCACCTAGACGAGCAAGCAAGCTTCAAATTGATTGAGTAGGTTAGATGTTCAAAAAAACGCCCGCCAATACTAAAAGGGCAATTTGTAAGCAAAATTGATGCGTCGACCTGGCCCCTGAACATTGGCGAATTGTGAGTTGAAAGCCTGATTGACTACAGGAAAATAATCCTCGTTAAGCAGATTGGTAATCCCAATGCTCAAGATGCCTGGACCAACATTGAATGTGGATTGCAGGTCAACGAGAACATAATTCTCGATGTCTACCCCGCCGCCGAATGTGGTCGAGTTATTACTCTGGGTACCCGAATAAAGGAGCTGGCCGTGCACTGTCCACCAATCGAGTGGAGAGAAGTCTGCATAAACGGTTAGCTTCTCAGGGGTGATCCTCGTGGTCGGGAGATCTTCATCGAAGGTGCCATCATCGTCGAGATCTACCTCACCATCGGCGTATGAAAATGTCGTTCCTAAAGTCAGATTGTCCATGACATCGACTTCTAGAGATACCTCAACGCCACGGATCTCTTCAGGCTGGGTTATGATGTTAAGAGCGTCATCAAAAGTCGTTCCATTATTGGACTCCGAAAAGAAGCCAACGACTTCAAAACGACCTCTGTCGAAGTTTCCCCTAAGGCCTCCTTCGAAGTTATCTGTTTGCACGAACTCGAGCTCAACTTCATCCGTTGTCGCGAATGACCCATCAGTGATAACTCGTAGAATGTCGCCGGGTGAAAACGACTGTGAGAAACCACCGAATAAGGTGAATTGATCTGTTAAAAAGATACTCGCAGACGCATTGAACAAGACATCATCGCCAGAGACTTCCCCCTCCGGCATCACGCCAGACACGTCTATTGATACGTCTTCGTAACGTATGCCGCCGGTCAAGATACCCAATTCTCCGACGGGTATTTCTATTTGCGCAAATCCTGCGATAGCGTCCTGATCACCCATCGCATCTTCGCCGCCACCGATATCAAATTGACGCGTTTCGTCGGTAAGAAAATCGACGCCGTATGTTATATCAAAGGGCAGAACTTCCAAATTCACAGGTGTGTTGGCTGTCAGGCGAAAGCCGAACTTCTCCGACTCAATCTGAGTCTGAGCAAAACCTGGGAAAAGCGAGAATATGGTATCGATCTGCTGGAAATAGCCCTGCAATTCAACTGACGTCCCTGCAATGTCGTCGTGGGTGTATGTGAGGTAAGCGTTGACCGTCTCATTCCCGGGATCTTCAGATTCTGAGTCGCCGAAGACGCCCACCTCAACTTCCATCGGAGGTCCAAACTGGAAAAACGGGTTCGGGTTGAAAAGCGATGACCGAAGGCCGAAATCGGCGTCCTGTTCAAAGAAGAAATAGTTGAAGCTAGCCTGAAGCCTCTGGTTTTCCGTAAGCTGGTACCCGACTTTCGTCAGAACATTATACTGGTCTGTTTCATCCAGACCTCCCTGCGCCCCCACTGGGTCTGCTGGACGTCGATTGCCATCAGCATCAAAAGTGTTGTTACGGTTCGCATAAGTTCCGCTGACCAGATAGTCGAATTTGTCAACACGCCCGGATGCTTGAAGGCTTGTTTCGAAGCGTACAGAATCATTCACAACATTGGTGTTAAATCCAACGCTTGCCCGCGCGGAGCCGCTAAATTCGCCGTCAGCTGGACGTCTGGTGATGTAGTTGATAAGGCCACCATCCGCACCGAAGCCGTAAATCGCCGTGCCCCCCCGGATAACTTCGATCTGTTCGATGGCATCAATGTCAATCGACGCCAGAGAGCGCTGGCCATCTCTCAACGGCGTATTCTGCGGTACTCCATCGATCAAAACCTGGAAGTTCCGGCCTCTCAATTGTTGTCCGAAATTCGTCAAAGCTTCCGTAGATGGGCTGAAGCCCGGCACCGTCTGCGCCAGTACCGCCCCCACGGATCTGTTGAGGTCCGCCTGTAGCTCAAGGTCATCTCTTGTAACTACGGCGATCGACCGCGTGATATCAGATACCGGAGTCGCTACCCTGTTCACCGAGGTGACGACAATCTCATCCAGAATTACAGATTCTTCAGTCCCGTCTGAACCGGACTGTGCAATGGCGGAAGAGCAAACGGTTGAAAGTAGAACAGCAAGTCCTGTGAAACGTTTCGACTGCATGATACCCTCCGTTGCAGTGCATGACACCCGGGGTTTAGCCCTCGAAAATCGAGTGCCGCCCAATTTGAGCGAGCGCGTATCACCATCCATAATTCTTGTAAATGCGACTAACTCTCAAAGCTGTCAGCCTTGTCACCCTGTTGCCCTACGGATACAGAACGAGCATGGGAGTAGCATAATGGCTTCGGTCTTTTTTTTGGGAATAGCGCTGGGTGTAGTAGCCTTACGGCTCGCTTGGGCAAAGCGGCAGGAAGCCCGACCTTGGCCATTAATGCTCAGCTGGATCTTAATAGTAGCTGGTCTGATCGCGTGGACGATGCACTATAAAGATGTTGGCTTGACGTTTGCGGTTGTGACAGCGATCATTACCGCATTAACGTTGATCGGTGCAGCTGCTTTTCAGTCTTGGAGTGCTCGTGATCGAAATCAAGTTCGCAAACGCCCTAGCCGTGAAACTACCTCCGACGAACAGACAGAAAAAGCGCGGCTTAGGACAGCCAAATCTGCCGCGGCAGTGCTTCTCGCGGGTCCAGTAGCGGGAGCGCTATCTATAACGCTTTGTATTTCCATAGGGCGACTCGTTGAGACGAACGGATGGAGCGAGCAAGATAAGCTTGGGCTAATCTATATTGGTGTCCCCGTAGTCTGGGCTATTCTTGCAACATACATGCTAATGGCTCGCACTTGGAGAAGACGTGCCACGAGTACTTTCGCTTTGATTACGGTTAGTGGGCTCTCACTTATAGCGACAGGTTAAGGGACCATCTGATGTCAGGTACATTATGGCCAAAAGCATCTCCGTTGCGCGTTGCCAAAGCACTTGAAGCGCATAGCGCCATCGCCATCGCTGTCAGCGGTTTGATCTACCTACTCTGCATCAGCGGTGTGCTTTCCATATTCAATCACGAACTCCAAAGATGGGAACAGCCGAGTGCGGAGGAAATGTCGACAATCGACCCGCAGGCATTGCAACTGGCTGCGCATTCAGTTCTAGAGGCTGAGAGCGGCAGGACATCTCACTTCTACGTTCAACTTCCGACCTGGGATATGCCGCGGACAGTGATTTCAACAGATACGCAGTCAGTGTTCGCCAATAGCGATGGCAGTATCGGTTTGGCAGAACATCATCCGTGGACACAATTTGTACTCGACTTGCACTACTATCTTCATCTTCCCGCCACAGCAGGCCTCATCGCGGTCGGAATTCTGGGCGTTATGCTACTTGCTCTCGGCATATCAGGCATGCTGGCACATCCGCGCATATTCAAAGACGCTTTCCGGTTCCGGATCGGAGGAAATTCAAGACTCACACAGGCAGACTTGCACAATCGACTAAGCGTCTGGACGAGCCCATTCCTAATTGCATCAGCGCTTAGCGGGGCCATGTTGGGACTTGCGGGACTGATCTCCATGTCCGTGGCGAATGCAGACTATGAGGGCGACGTATTTGCAGTCTTTGGTGCCGTATTTGGCGAAGAGCCAGACGAGAATAACGCATCAGCACCTTTGGCGAATATTGCGGCGGCGGTAGAATATGTTTCGACACGTTATCCTGAGACCGAGCTCACCTATGTGATCTTGCATGAACCCGAGACAGCGGGTCAGCATCTTCAAATACTCGCTGAGCATCCGGACCGCCTTAGCTTCGGAGAGTATTATAACTTTGAGGCGAACGGCACTTTCATTGGAGATGTTGGCATGACGAGCGGCGAAGTCGGTCAGCAAATTGCAGCATCGGCTTACAGGTTACACTTCGGCTCGTTTGGTGGCATGCCCATTAAGCTCGCTTACGCTGTTTTCGGAACAGCTCTAGCGTTCATTGTTTCTGCAGGACTGAATATCTATTTCATGAAGCGCGTCGAAAGAGGACGCGCCGCACCGCGCCTGGAAGCGATTTGGACGGGGCTTGCCTGGGGTGCACCCCTAGGACTGATGCTCTGTCTGGTTGCATCTCTCCTAGCCTCATCTTTAACACCTCATCTTGTCTTAATTTTCTGGCTTGCTCTATGCGCAATGATCATTGCAGCAGGCGTGATGGCGAATAAAATTTTAGTAGCTGCGATCGGTCGAAAAGCGCTCATTGCTTCTGCTGCGCTGGCAATCGCGCTTCATGCGATGAAGTTCGGCGGCTCATATAACGAAAGCGCATTGTATGTCTCGATAGCGTTCACGACTTTAGGCATTGCTGGCTTGATATGGATCTGGGATCGCAAGAGTTTTTCAGGGCGAGCCGATGATCAGATTCAGTTCGTATCATCACCGCAGTCAGGAAGAAGTTAGCAGCCAGATTCATTGGGTACGTATTCTTCACCTATCGATATCTCAAATATCGAAAAAATGTTGATTGCTGTGGCTGCGGTTTACCCTGTTACGATTGATTACAGCTCTGCCGACTTTTGCACCAAAAAAAGCAGATGAAGACGAGCGCACAGCGCTTAGCCAACTGAGCAATGGCTACTGGCTACATTTTTTTGTGGCCAATTTGCCGAATACACTATCTATAGGGCCATAAGCGCGATTATCGCTATTGCGGCGCATTCGCAATCACGGCTCCAGGGGTAGTATCTTGCAAAAATTGAATAAAAATCAGGCCAGTCGGGCCGCTCTATTGAGTGTGGCATCAACCCTAGCTGTATCCAGCGTACCATTGGTCGCTTCTGCTCAGGTTAGCCAGTCCAGTGCGGAGACTGGGCAAGTCGACATACCAGCGGGCCCTCTCAATGTTTCACTCACTGCGATATCAAATGCATTCAATCTCAATGTGTTGTCATCCGGCGACATCGTTGCTGGCAAAGTCGCGCCGGCCATTGTCGGATCCATCAGCGCTGAAGAGGCGCTGAAGCGCGCACTCACTAACTCCGATCTTCAAGCGACACAGAGTTCTGATCAGACATATGTGATTTCTCAACAAACGCCCATATCTCAACCGATCAGCGCTAACGGAGAGCAACCATCATCTCTATCAGATAACGACGACCCAGTTCGGGTCGAGCGCGAAATCATTGTTCGGGGCACGAAGATCGCAAACTCTCTGCAGGACGTTGACGTCTCCGTAGAAGTGTTCACCGAAGACAGGCTGGACCGCGAAGAAATCGTGGATCTGTCAGATCTTCTGTTGCGCGTTCCAAACGTGACGGCGGGCAGCGGTCTCGGCAACGACTTTTCTATTCGAGGCATCGGACGTCAGGGGGCGACGGGTGCAGGTGGCGGAATAGCCTCGAATGTTTACGTGGATGGTGCGCCAATTTCGCCCCTGGCTTTATTGCGCGGACCACTTTCACTCTGGGACGTCGGACAAACGGAAGTTCTACGGGGTCCGCAGTCCTCCGTTCAGGGACGGAACGCCCTTGCAGGAGCCATCGTTATCTCCACAAATGACCCGACTTACGAGCCAGAAGGCAGATTGCGCGTGACCTATGGCCGCTTCGATGAGTTGCAGGTGGCTGGTGCCTTCGGAGGTCCGATAATCAAGGATCAAGTCGCGGCTCGTATCGCAGTCGATTATCAGGATTTTGACGGATTCATTACTGATGATGGCTCCGGACTTCAGGCTAATGCACGCGAATCAATACAGGTCCGGGGTAAACTACTCATTGAACCGAATTTCGTTCCCGATTTTTCCACTAAGTTCACAGTGGATTATATCGACGCGTCATTGGGAGACCCTGCCCCACGAATCCAATCCGATATCGGACTAGATTCCGTAGGCGAAGACGGAAACTTCCTCTTTCCAGAGTTTGACTTTTTTGGCGGTGAAACATTTGGGCCATTTATACAGAATCGGCCTGAAACATTCAGGCTAGTTAATGAGACTGTCTACGATTTTACCGACAACTGGCTCATCCGCGGCATCTTCACCTATGAGACAACGGATGCTGACCGTTCATTTGATGCGCTTGATGGTGAACCGCTCGACCCCCAGGAGACGTTTACAATCAATATGTTTGAAAACGATATATTCTCGGCCGAAGTACGAGCAGAATTTGCTTATGATCGATTCAACGGATTTCTAGGTGCGTATTACTACGATGAAGACGATGAGAATTTGAATAGTGCTCAGAGTATTCTGAGCACGCTCTCGCCTCTTGCGGTGAGCGCGACGCCAGCGGAATCGATTGCCTTCATCAATAGCTCGGGCAACTCCGGCATCGAGAACTTCGCGGCTTTTGGCCAGCTTGAGTGGGACATCGATGAACACTGGCGTCTGAATCTCGGCTTTCGTTACGACAACGAGCGGATATTTGCGCTTAACGACGGAACATCAGGAATAATTGATCCACCCACATGTACCCTGAACATATTCGGGGATCCAAATTTCTCTTGCCAAACGGCATTTAATCTACTGCTCGGTGCTCAAGTACCCGATGCTCCAGGCCTGGGTTTAGAAATCTCCGACCGTTTCGAAGCGTTCCTGCCGCGCGCAGCCGTGACCTACAATTTCAACGACGATAATTCGGTGTTTTTATCATACCAACGTGGTTATCGAGCCGGAGGAAACGAATTTGTTCTTGTGCCAACAGACAATCCGCTGGTGAATGAAACCATAACAAATTCCTTTGACCCTGAGTTCTTGGATACGATCGAAGTTGGTACGCGTAACGTTTTCTTCGATGGGCAACTCATCGCGAATGCCAATGTTTTCTATTCGATATATACGGACCAGCAAAGTCGGATCGTTGGGCCAATACCGGATATTAGTTTTTTCGACGACTTCACCGTGAATGCGGGCGAGTCGATAATTTATGGTGCGGAATTCAGCCTCGACTACACTCTGAACAATAACTGGAATTTCTTTGCTAGCGTCGGCCTGCTGGATACAGAATTCACTGACTTTGAATTTGCTACGACTGGCCCCTTCCAGAATCTGGATGGTAATGAATTTGGATTTGCGCCGAATGTCACGTTTACTCTCTCGGCAAATTATGAACACGACTCCGGCCTCTATGGAAACGGGACTTTCACATTCACTGGCCCTCAGTTCAGTGATCAATTTAATCTCGAAGAAGAAGATTTCGCCCAGGCATTTGAGAATCTCGTTGCTGATGAAGCCGCGGCTGTCGCTTTGAATCCCAATGCCCCAACTCCGGTTACCACAGCATTGGCGAATGCTAACACGGACGCAGCAACGTTTGGAGGAATGTTTACCGAGGAAATCGAAAGCCGGTCTGACCTGACCTTACGAATTGGGTACCGGACGGATCGCTTCAATATATTTGCTGCCGGAACTAACCTACTTGGTGACGATCAGCTGAGAAGTTTTAATACGGGCTCCATAAGTCAACAAACAGGCGAGCTTACATTTGTTGACAACGTTCAGGGACTTGTCTTCTTGCCTCGTTCATTCAGGATAGGGATAGAGGTCAATTTTTAGTGGTTGAAATCCCATCACGCATCCCATCGGTTTTCAGAACTGCCCTGCTACGCATCCCCGGCGTAGCAGGACGTTTAATGAACGCAGATGAAACCTCTGACACTTCAAACCAACCACCTAGAAAGAAGAAAAGTAAACGCCGGAAGCTTTACGACCTACACACCTGGGTCGGCTTTCATCTGGCCGTTATAATGGTCGTGGTTCTTTTCACCGGGACCTTCGCAACCATATCTAACGAACTCGACTGGCTGACGCAGCACGATATGCGGGTCACGCCTGATGGATCGAAAGTCTCATGGCAGGAGATGATTGAGGCGGTCGAGGCCCATGACCCGACCGCCACTATATCCAGTATTGTGGATATGAAGGGAGACCATTTCGCTTATCGAGCGACGGTGTTGGATGAGAACGCAGTTCAGAAATTCATCCACGTAAATCAGTGGACCGGTGAAGTAACGGGCGAAACACCATACTTTACCATTCAGCGGTTTTTCCGGGACCTACATCGATATCTGTTTCTGCCAAAATCGATCGGCTTAACGCTGGTGTGTTCTATGGCAATCATCCTGAGCATTTCACTTTATACCGGGCTCAAAACATCGCGGAACTGGCGTACACTTATGACCCGCATCCGCTTTTCCAAACGTGCGCGAACCGCCATCGGTGATGCGCACAAAGCAGCAGGGCTATGGAGCATATGGTTCTTTGTTCTGATTATTGCAACTGGTCTCTGGTATTATGCTGAGTATCTCGGAAAAGACTTCGAGCCCGGTCGACCGGCCGAGCTTGAAAATATGAGCGAGATCACAAGCGACGTGATCACCAATCCATCCGCAAACGAGATTATCCGTATCGCGGAAACTGCCTATCCCGACTTGAAGATACAGGGCATCAATTTCAGCACTTTCCAGAACTCTCCGATCATTGTCGCTGGGTCAGCTGGTAATCCAATCGTTAGACAGCGTGCGAATGCGGTCATGGTAGATCCAGTAACGATAGAAGCATTGTACGTTAAAAGATCAGCGGACTTGGCAGCCGTACAATGGCTGAACCAGATTGCTGATCCCCTACACTTTGGCTCGTTTGGTGGGCTGCCCGTGAAACTCATCTGGTTTGCATTCGGACTGTTTATGACAGGGCTCTCTGTGAGCGGTGTCTGGCTCACCTGGTGCCGATTGAAATCCCGAGGCGCAAGCCGAATGCAGTTAGCTGTGTTGCCAGTAATAGTGATTGGCCTACTGTTTGGATCCTTCAGCTTCAGCGTATCCAAGACTTCCTTTTTTGCGGGACAAAATCCGATTCCCTATGCCCTATTTAACACTGGGCTTTTCCTGGCTGCCGGTGCCCTTCTATGCGGGATATGGCTTATTCGGCGGTTTCGGAGTGGCAGGGTCCTCACTTTCAAGAACGGTATGATCTCATGTCTTGTTATTGCCATGACTGGTGGTGCCGCGCATGCCACTCTCGTACAAAACCCATATAGAAGCGTCAGCGAACTAAATTTAGGTACAATGCAGGGAGGGCCAATCCAAGCGGAAATACACCTATCTTTATCGACCGAAGAAATTCCGACAGGTGACGCCCGTTTCGTAATATACGGTGAAACTGGGCGTCTTAATCTGAATAAAATGACAGTGCGCCTACTAAAAAATGGTGAAGTATTGGAAACCGAAGGAAAGGAAATTGAAAAACGATTTCGCTTCCTGACAAAAGTACAACTTGCGTTTTTAGAGCTTCCCCCGGAACATCTGCCGGAAGCTACACATATTGAAGCGACCTTTGAGATGAACTCCGGTAACTCGTACAGTATTAATTGGAAGCTTTCAGAAAATCGTTAGCTGAATAGTGCTCTCTTAATTAGAGATGCAGGCTTTATCCTCACCAATTAAGTATCTTCAATTAGATGCATAACACTTGCTAAGGCCGCATACCGAAATGAAAATCAGTCTCTTCGTGAAGACTTTCTTAGTAGTGAACTGAAAGTCGATCTATTGGGGTTTTCAGAGGGGGAGAGAACTTAGTTAGGTTGATACCTTCTACAGCAGACTTGTATTCATCCATTGTTGGCGTGCGCCCGAGAATAGCCGATAAGACGACTACTGGCGTTGATGCGAGTAAGGATTCCCCTTTCTTCGCTTCCGTATCCTCGACAACTCGTCCCTGGAAGAGGCGCGTAGATGTCGCAAGGACAGTATCGCCTTTCTCTGCTTTTTCCTGATTACCCATACATAGATTACAGCCTGGGCGTTCAAGATAGAGAATGTTCTCATATTCGGTTCGCGCAGAATTTTTAGGTAACAAATCGTCAAACTCGAATCCGGAATACTTCTGAAGAACACCCCAATCTCCCTCTTCCTTCAGTTCGTCGATAATATTATAGGTCGGAGCAGCAACCACGAGAGGGGCCTTGAACTCCACCTTGCCGTTCTCCTTTTCGAGGTTCTTCAACATCTGCGCCACAATTTTCATGTCACCTTTGTGGACCATGCACGACCCAACGAAACCAAGATCTACTTTCTTCTCAGCATTATAATAAGAGACCGGGCGAATTGTGTCGTGCGTGTATCTTTTGGATACATCAGCATTGTTGACGTCCGGATCAGCTATCATAGGCTCTACGATTTCATCTAGATCCACGACGAACTCAGCAAAGTAACTGGCGTTACTATCTGGTGCGAGCGCTGGTTTTTCTCCAGATCGGATTTCGGCGATGCGTTTATCAGCAATATCGATAAGGCCGTGGAGCGTCTTCGCATCATTCTCCATACCTTTATCTATCATAATCTGTATGCGGTGTTTCGCAATCTCGAGCGATTCGATCAGGGTTTCATCCTCGGAAATACAAATAGAGGCTTTAGCCTTCATCTCTGCAGTCCAGTCGGTGAAAGTGAAGGCTTGATCAGCAATCAGTGTGCCGATGTGCACTTCTATAACGCGTCCTTGAAAGACATTGTCACCGAATTTCTTGAGCATCTGTGCTTGCGTTGCGTGAACAACATCGCGGAAATCCATGTGGTCCTGCAACACGCCCGTGAAGGTTACTTTCACTGATTCCGGGATCGGCATGGTCGCCTCGCCTGTAGCAAGCGCGAGAGCGACAGTGCCGGAGTCAGCACCAAACGCTACACCTTTGGACATACGGGTGTGGGAGTCTCCGCCAATGATCACAGCCCAGTCATCGACTGTAATGTCGTTCAGAACCTTGTGAATAACATCCGTCATCGAATGATACACGCCCTCTGGATCCCGGGCTGTAATAAGGCCGAACTTATTCATGAAACTCATCAGCTTCGGAATGTTTGCCTGAGCTTTCTTGTCCCATACTGAAGCTGTGTGACAACCAGACTGATAGGCGCCATCGACCGTAGGAGAAATTATTGTCGCGGCCATGGATTCCAATTCTTGGGACGTCATCAAACCAGTGGTGTCCTGCGATCCAACAATGTTGACCTTGACCCGAACATCTGAGCCTGCGTGAAGAGTTGTGCCGGGTGTAACACCGACTGCGTTCTTGTTGAAAATCTTCTCAACCGCGGTGAGCCCCTGCCCTTCGTTGGAAATCTCTTTCGATTTTGCAAATACAGATGGCAATTCAATGCCCAGAGTCTCTGCTGCGAAACTCTGCAGCTTCTTACCAAAGACGATGGCGTAAGAGCCGCCAGCTTTAATGAACTCCACTTTCTGCGGCGTAAGAGATGAAGAAATATCGACCAGTTCTTCGCCACCATCTTCGTTGTAGAGTTTCTTCGATTTTGTGTTGATCGTCAGAACGGTTCCGGTATCGACTGAATAGACCTGCTCCAGAATGGGGTCTTCGTTTTCATCAAGAACTGGTTGGCCATCATCATCCAGCTTCTTAACCCAATTTTTGAGATCAATGCCTATTCCACCCGTAACCCCTACGGTTGTCAGGAAGATCGGAGAAATGCCGTTCGTCCCTGCTACAACGGGGGCGATATTGATGAAAGGCACATAGGGGCTTGCCTGTTTGCCTGTCCAAAGGGCCACATTGTTAACACCGGACATCCTGGACGATCCGACGCCCATGGTTCCTTTTTCTGCAACCAGCATCACTCGTTTGTCCGGGTGCTGCTTCTGGAGCTCCTGTATTTCGATCTGTGCCGCTTCCGAGATCATGCATTTACCGTGAAGCTCGCGATCGGATCTGGAATGGGCCTGATTGCCAGGAGACAAAAGGTCGGTAGATACATCGCCTTCTGCAGCGATGTAGGTCACTACCTTTATCTCTTCATCAATGTCTGGAAGTTTCGTGAAGAACTCAGCGTTGGCGTAGCTGGCAAGAATATCTGTTGCGATCGCGTTGCCACTGGTGTGCGCCTCAGCCAGTCGCTGCGTGTCAGCCTCATAGAGAAAGACCTGAGTTTTCAGCACATCCGCAGCAGCGTTGGCGACGCTCTCATTGCCGCTGAGGGCAAGATCGAGAAGAACTTCAACAGACGGCCCGCCCTTCATATGCGAAAGGAGTTCGAATGCGAAAGGCTGGGTAATCTCATTAACAGTTACTTCGCCGAGGATCACATCTTTCAGAAAACTGGCCTTTGCAGCAGCCGCACTCGTCGTGCCCGGCAGCGTATTATAGATGAAAAAATCTAATGAATCAGTTCTGTTTATGTTCTGAGGATCTTTGATTTGAGCTATCAACTCCTCAACGAGCTCGGCATTTTCAATCGGCTTTGGATTCAATCCCTGATCTTTGCGCGTAGAAATTTCCGCTAGGTAATCTGCGTACAAACCCATGGTGATCTCCATAAACAGCGGCTGAACACTATTAACGCTCAGCTGAGATGTCTCTCATAGTATTCAAATGTCTTGCCGCCTAGATATTGGCATTGCGATTGACTTTCAAGCACATCCCAATCAGTTGAATATCAGGTTACTAGATCGATTTTTTATCCATAATCGACGTTCCGCGGGTAAGCTTCCGCCATTTGCTTGTCCGAACTAGTGGCTCCGCTTGTCTTAAAGGGGAAGACTGCCTCTATGCCTGCAGGCAAGCTACAATGATGAAGCTTTTATTCGATCCTGCACTACCCAAGCCATGGCTCCAAAGAACAGGACTGCCATAGCATACCAGGTAAGGGCGTAAGAGAGATGGGAGTTGCGGAAGTTGACGACGGTCAACCGGCCGCGGGGCCAGCTCTCCCGGTCCCCATAGTGATCTGCGTCAATGAAATAAGGCGCGGGGTAGTAGGCACCGGTGTCCTCTGACAGGGCGATGACGTCGCGGGAATACCATCTTCCGGCTTCGGCGTCGTTCTTTTCCAGAAGTGTCCCCTCGGGTTCGGACGGGCGGAGGAGCCCTTCAATTTCGATTGTTCCTTCCGGCATTGTCCATTCTGCTAGATCAGATCCGGACGGGACAAAACCGCGATTGATCCAGATGTGGCCATTGGTGGTTTTCAGCGGCGTCATCAACCAGCTGCCACCACCGAGATCGGTGAGCGCTTTCACGCGCCTTGAGAGATCATGTTGAAACTCACCGGTGGCTGTAACCCTGAGATAGGCGAGGTCTTCAGGCTCTTCGACGCGAAGGGGCGCTGCGACGGCGTCTTCTGTCAGCCGGGCTTCAACCGTTTCGATTAGATCCAGCTTCCAGGCCAGGCGGCGCATTTGCCAGTTGCCGAGCAGGATCAAGGTGACGAATACGATCCCGGCAAAACCGAGAATTAAGCTGTCGACCCAGAGGGGACGCGGCTGCCTCTCCTCTGGAGTCATGTCTTCCGAAGTCACGGCAGGTTTCGCACCCGCTCGATCTGTTCGTGGGCAGGCATCATGTTTTCGTGCAAGTGGAACATCACCCAGATCGATCCTGCGAGGCAGATGACTAGCAGTATGACGGTGAAGGCGAGCGACATGGCCTGCCAGCCTTCCTCAGCTTTCAGTGTCACGTGCAGAAAGTAGTGAATGTGGACGAGGATCTGAGCAGCGCCGAGCGTGAATATAATGCCTATGGCGAGGGCTGCGCTGTTCACTGAGCCAGACATGACGATCCAGAATGGAATGATAGTCAGCACAACAGAGAGACCGAAGCCGATCAGATAGGACTTGTAAGATCCATGGGCATCATGGTTCTGGTGCGTATTATGGGTTGCTTCGGTCATAGCAGCATTCCGGTGAGGTAGACGAACGAGAAGACGCCGATCCAGATAAGATCGAGGAAGTGCCAGAATAGGCTCAGGCACAGGACACGACGCTTATTCTCGACAGTTAGACCATGCATCTGAACCTGGGCCAGCAATACGCATAGCCAGATACAGCCAGCAGTGACGTGAAGCCCGTGGGTTCCGACGAGGAAGAAAAAGGAAGACAGGAAGGCGCTGGCTGCAGGTGTCGCTCCAATGTGGATCAGGTGTTCGAACTCTTTCACCTCTAGGCCGAGGAAGGCGAGCCCGAACAGGCCGG
Organism: Pseudomonadota bacterium; assembly: GCA_039028055.1. Classification (GTDB taxonomy): domain Bacteria; phylum Pseudomonadota; class Alphaproteobacteria; order Caulobacterales; family Hyphomonadaceae; genus CALLCD01. The sequence goes on from JBCCIW010000006.1 coordinate 15,777, forward strand.
TAACGATCAGCCAGCGGACCATGTTTTTCTGGCGTCCCATCTGCATGTCGATGACGGCGAAGCCATAGGTGATGGATGAGAACAGCAGCATGAAAGTCGACAGCAGGATCATGTCGATCTCGAACAGGTCGACAGGAGCCGGACCGGCTGCATAGTTCTGGCCGAGCACGGCGTAGACCGCGAACAGGATGCCAAAAATCAGGCAGTCGCTCATCAGATACAGCCAGAAGCCGAGCATGGTGCCGGTTTCGTGCTCTTGGTGATCCTCGTCGTCGTGATGCTCTTCCGTGACGTAGAAATCGAAGGCCGGGCCGCCAGTGGATGGCGGGCCGTCGTCGGGGAGTTCGTCGAGAGTAATGTCAGATGGATTGCGCATTATTCGGCGGGCTCCAGCAGGAGTTTCGTGCGACCGCCTTCAATTTCAGCGACTTCCTCGGCTGGCACATAGTAGTCCCGGTCATAATTGAAGGTATGGAAAATGCCGTAGCCGAGCGTTGCGGCAAAGCTCATCGCGGCAAGCCACCAGATGTGCCAGACAAGGGCGAAGCCCATCACCGTTATCAGGCCGGAAAGTATGACGCCCGTCGCGGTGTAGTGGGGCATGTGTATCGGAACAAAGCCGACCTTCGGGCGCTTGTGGCCGCGGTTCTTCATGTGATGCCAGGCATCGAGGTCATAGACTCGCGGGCTGAAGGCAAAGTTATAGTAAGGCGGCGGCGATGCGGTTGACCATTCGAGTGTTCGCCCGTTCCATGGATCGCCCGTCACATCACGCAGTTCTTCGCGCTTCATGATCGAAACAACGATCTGGATAATGAAGGCCGCAATCCCCACGGCGACGCAGAGCGCACCGACGAGCGCAGTGATGAAATAACCCGCATAGATGGTGTCTTCAAACTGGCTGAGGCGGCGGGTGACCCCCATCAGGCCGAGGACATAGAGCGGCATGAAAGCGAGATAGAAGCCGACGATCCAGCCCCAGAAGCTGACCTTGCCCCAGAACGGATCGAGCTTGAATCCGAACGCTTTCGGCCACCAGTAATTAATACCGGCGAAGATGCCGAACACGACCCCGCCAATGATCACATTGTGGAAGTGGGCGACTAGGAAGAGGGAGTTGTGCAGCACGTAGTCCGCTGGTGGCACGGCCAGAAGAACGCCTGTCATTCCACCTATGACAAAGGTGAGCATGAAGCCGACCACCCAGAGCATCGGCACTTCGAAACGGATTCGTCCCTTGTACATTGTGAAGAGCCAATTGAAGATCTTCGCGCCCGTTGGTATCGATATCACCATAGTCGTGATGCCGAAGAACGAGTTCACGTCTGCGCCGGCTCCCATGGTGAAGAAATGGTGTAGCCATACGATGTAGGAGAGGATCATAATCACGCAGGTGGCGTAGACCATGGACGTGTATCCGAAGAGGCGCTTGCCTGTGAAAGTCGGAACGATTTCAGAGAAAATACCGAAGATTGGTAGCGTGAGGATGTAAACCTCCGGATGTCCCCAGATCCAGATGAGGTTCACATACATCATCGGATTGCCGCCGAGATCGTTCGTGAAGAAGTTTGTGCCAATGTAACGGTCAGCGGTCAGCAGGGCGAGGGTCGCCGTCAGGACGGGGAAGGTCGCAACGATCAGGACATTTGTGCAAAGCGTCGTCCAGCAGAAGACCGGCATCTTCATCCAGGTCATGCCGGGAGCCCGCATCTTCACGAGGGTCACGATGAGGTTAATGCCTGATAATGTGGTCCCTATCCCCGCAATGTTTAGGGACCATAGATAGTAGTCCATGCCAACGCCGGGGCTGAATTTCAGACCAGACAGAGGCGGATAGGCGAGCCATCCGACCGTCGCGAACTCCCCGATGAACAGCGACGCCATGATTAGAACGGCACCGGATACGGTAAGCCAGAAGCTAAAATTATTCAGGAACGGAAAGGCGACATCGCGCGCTCCTATCTGGAGCGGCATGACGTAATTCATGAAACCCGTAACGAAGGGCATTGCCACAAAGAAGATCATGATCACGCCGTGGGCCGTGAAGATCTGGTCGTAATGGTGCGGTGGCAGATATCCTATGTACCCGGCAGACGCCAACGCCTGATGCCCGCGCATAAGTAACGCGTCGGCAAACCCGCGGACCAGCATCACTGTTCCGAGGATCATGTACATGATTCCGATTTTCTTATGGTCTATAGAGGTGAACCACTCGTTCCAGAGATAACCCCAGAGCTTGTAGCGTGTCACTGCCACGACAACCGCCAAACCTATCAGAACGGTGCCGACGAAGGTCGCGCCTACGATAGGGTCATAAAAGAATGGGAAAACATCCCAGGTGAGCTTACCGAAGATCGGGTGCGCTTCTGCTGCGCCTGCCGTGCCATGAACGCCGTCTGGTGATGCCATTGTCTCAGCCTCCGTTCACATAGGCCTGAACGATCTCCGCCTGGAGGTCGGTTGGCTTGTTGCTAATGGCGGCGAGGATTTCGTCTGATCTTTCGCGCATTTCCGGGCGCAGCATTAAGTAGAATGCCTGAGCGTCGTCGACGGAGCAGAAACCTCGATATAGATCACGATTGTAGAGGCCCGCGAGGCCACCACCACCAAGGGCGTCGACCATCATCATATCGTTCTGACAAAGCGCATCACCGCCTGCGCACATATTGACGATTTTATCCCAGAGATTTGGTTCGAAGGCGGTGTAATATTCCACCGCATTACCGACGCTGGGGCGTGCGAGTTCCACGAATTCATTTTCGCTCAGATAGGCCTGGCTTTCTTTCACGTCTTTAACCCAGCCATCGAAATCGTCCGGATTCAGACCTTTGAAATCAAAGCGCATCTGGGAGAAACCCGCACCACTGTAATTGGCCGAAAACCCCCTATAAGTACCTGGCTCGTTGATGACCGCGTTGAGCTCGGTCTGCATGCCCGCCATGGCGTAAATCATGCCAGACAGTGCGGGCACATAGAACGAATTCATGACAGTGTCCGATGTGAGCTGGAACTCGATCGGGCGGTCCACTACGGCGGCCACTTCGTTCACCGTTGCTATCCCTTGTTCCGGATAAATGAAAAGCCATTTCCAATCGAGGGCGACGACCTGGATTTGCAGAGGTTCAACTTCTGGATCGACGGCAACGTCCGCCGAAATCCTCCGCAGTGGCTCATAGGGGTCTAGCCGGTGGGTTGCGACCCATGTCAGCCCGGCGAGGCAGGAAATGATTGCCAGAGGAACTGACCAGACGACGATCTCAAGGCTGATCGAATGATCCCATTCCGGCTCATATCGGGCCTTTTTGTTGGATGCGCGATAATGAAGAGCAAAAAAGATCGTCAATGCCATTACTGGCACGATTACAATCAACATCAATACTGTCGAATATACAATCAGCTGACCCTGCTGCGTGGCCACATCGCCAGCTGGATCGAGGACGACAAGCTCGCATCCAGATAGTGCCGCGGTAAGAGCAACAACCAGTATTGAAAGAGCCTTACGCAATTCGTCCACCTTCACAGGCCTGGTAGCCTGTACCTAAATGTGCGTTTCCTCTCCGTGATCTAGGTACATGGCACAAAATTGTTATTCCATGGTGCACAATGCCGCGGTGCATCAAAATTTGAAGCAAAATCATCAACAATGGTTATATGGAAATGTGTATTGAGGTGATCTGTGTCTGAAGCAAGTCCCGTCCGCGCCCAAACGGCCACTCTGGATGAGGTCGTAACCACCGTTGTTATGGCGCGTGTAACAGATTTTTTCGGCTTTTTTGTTTATGCGATTGCCTCGGCAATCGTGTTTCCGCGCCTTTTTTTCCCAATGGTCGATCCGGTTACGGGGACTCTTTATTCCTTTGCTGTCTTCTCGCTCGCATTCCTCGCTCGCCCGTTCGCAAGTCTTGCTAGCCGCTGGATCCAACAGAAGATCGGCAAGGCAGGCAAAATTACCTTGGCACTCTTTGTTCTCGGTGGATCAACAATGGCGATTGGCCTGCTTCCCGGATACAATGAGATAGGCTGGGCGGCACCTGTTTTACTCGCTGCGCTCAGAATAACTCAGGGTCTTGGTCTTGGGGGATCCTGGGACGGTATCACGCTTCAATTGCAGAACGCAGCACCAGCTCACAGGACGGGGCTTTACGCAATGGTACCACAGCTCGGCGGTCCCATCGGCTTCTGCGTAGCGGCATCGTTATTTTTCGTGCTCACCGGATTTCTCACGGATGAGGAATTCATCAATTATGGCTGGCGATTCGCGTTCTTCGCAGTTCTGGCCGTCAATGTGGTTTCTCTTTTTGCTCGCCTTCGACTGCTCACGACGGACTTCGGGGCAGATGAAGAGTTGCTCCAGTCATCACCATTCATCCCGATGCTGCGTAGCCAGTGGCGACCGATCCTTCTATCAACTATGCTGCCGCTCGCAAGTTATGCCCTATTCCACATGGTTACCGTCTTCCCGCTCGGCTACGAGATCTTATATTCTGAATATGATATCTCGCAGATATTGCTGTTGCAGATGCTTGGTGGCGCTTTATCGATCGGATCGGTCATTGCATCGGGAATTCTGGCAGACAGGTTTGGGCGCAATTGGGTCATATGGGCAAGTAACGCGATGATCGTCGTGCTTTGCCTCACGATCAACACGCTAGAGACCAATCCAGCAATTTACATCATCCTAGGATTTGTCCTTTTGGGGTTTGCCATCGGCCAAGCCAGCGCATTTTCACCAGACCGATATAAGGCTAAGTATCGATATTCTGGAAGCGCTCTTTCAACAAATCTCTCCTGGATTGTTGGTGCCGCTTTCGCTCCACTTTGCGGTCTGTACCTCACTGCGACATTCGGACTTTGGGCAGCTTCAGTTTATCTCTTGTCAGGAGTGCTTGTTACTGGCGCTACACTGATCTTATTGAGTCAACGAGAGAGGGTACTGTCAAACCACACACAAAGGCCTGAAGACGAGTAGGTTTCTGATGACAATGCCGACGCCGAGGCGGCCCCGCGGTTGGCTGATTGGTCTATTTTTTCTTCGATTGTCTACCGACTTATACAAAATACCGTAACCCAAAGTTCGAAGGTACCGCTTGAACAAAGGCAGATGACAAGACTGGGGCAAAAGGAGGCATAACGATCAGCGCGGAATAAATTTGTATGGCACCGCTATTGCCCGGAGAATAAAGAGCGGTCTCTCTGGTCAGATTATCGCATGAAGCTCCGCCAAATCCGACCTTATATGGCCGCCTTCACAAGCTGGCGAGATTTCATAAGGGGTTGGATCCGAGTCCCGAATGCTTCAACGCCTTCGACAAAATGGTCGAAGGTCAAGAGGACGCCGCCCGTACCAGGCACTTCTGCCATTTCGTCCAGCATGTTTGCGACATTCTCATAACTGCCGACCAGAGTGCCCATATTGAGGTTTACCGCACCTTCGGGTGCGGCAAGTTGGCGGACATTGGTGGTCTCGTTGACCGTGTCCTTGGCTCCCTGATCGATCAGCCAGCTGATCGCGTCCACATCGGTTCCCTCATTATAGCTCTTCCATTTCGCCATGGCTTTTTCGTCAGTCTCGTCGGCGATCACCATCATCAAGACGAAGGTCTGGACATCCCGCTTGGTTTCCTTTGTGAAAGTGGCAAGACGCTCATTGTTGAACGCAAAGGCCTGAGGGGTGTTGACGCCTTTGCCAAGGCAGAAGGCATAGTCCGCCCATTTAGCGGAGAAGGCGAGGCCGTTATCCGACGAACCGGCGCAGATGATCTTCATCTCCCCCTCGGGCTTCGGGAAGACCCTGCAATCGTCCATCTTGTAATAAGTGCCCTTGAGATCTGAGACGCCGGTGTCCCAGAGGTCGCGCAGAACATGGGCGTATTCGTCGAGCATCCTGTAACGGTTCTTGAAATGGTCGTCGCCCGGCCAAACGCCCATTTGCGTATACTCCGGAGGCTGCCAGCCGGTCACCAGGTTAAGACCGAAGCGTCCTCCGCTGATGGAATCGATCGTATTGCCCATGCGCGCCGCGAAAGCAGGCGGAACAATCAGGGTCGGCACAGTCGCGTAAATCTTGATCCGCTCAGTTACAGCGGCGATGCCCGCCATAAGCGTGAAGCTTTCAAGCCCGTAATCCCAGAACTCGGTCTTGCCTCCAAAGCCGCGCAACTTGATCATGGAGAGCAGAAAGTCGAAGCCATGCTGTTCGGCCTTGAGCGCAATCTCCTTGTTGAGATCGAAAGACGGCTTGTATTGCGGAGCGTTCTCCGAAATTAGCCATCCATTGTTGTTGATAGGAATAAAGACCCCGATTTCCATCCCGCTGACACTCCCGTCCTATGCGACGCGCTCACTGTCGTCGTTCAAGCGCGATCCATCCCATGAAACCAGACCTGACGGCTTAATCTTTGTCGATATGCGCCACGCTGGCAATCTCGACAAGGAATTCGGGCTTCACAAGCTCGCATTTGATGCAATACCGGGCAGGTTTTGGTCCCGGAAAATACTCGGCGTAAACCTCGTTGATCGCCTGATAATGGGCCCAATCCGTCACGAAGATATGGTTGAAGGCAACGTCGCTCATCGATCCGCCAGCGTCTTCGATGATCGTTTTGATTACTTCTAGCACGTGACGGGTTTGAGCCGCTGGGTCGCCGGGGTGGAGCACTGAATTGTCAGGCGCGAAGGCCAGAATTCCGGAGGTATAGATAATGCCATCGGCCTTTGTACCGCCTGAAAAGGGCGCGATGGGTGTAGGAAGGCTGGCGGGATTGATCGCTTCAAAAGGCATTACGGGATCTCCTCGGTGGCTGGGTTGATGCTTGCCAAGGACGCTTTGAAATCGTCGACGGTAGAGACCCAGCCAAAAAAAGTCTCCACGTTGTAGACGGAGGCATTCTGGAGGAAGTCAGGGCCCAAATGATGTGTCGCGTCTTCGAGCATGGTGCAAAAATACTCCAAATGAAAACCGTCGCGCAGGGTCGATTCCACGCAGACATTCGTCGCGATCCCTACAAAAACCAGATTGCGGATGCCGCGTGAGCGTAAAAGGCTGTCCAAGGGCGTGTTAAAGAAGGCGGAGTAGCGCGGCTTCGCAACGCGGATGTCGCCCGGCTGCGGCTTGAGCGCATCGACGATCTCATAATCCCACCCACCCCGAGCGAGCAGCTGGCCATGGAGTTCGGGGCGCCTACGCATAGTCTTAAGCGCGTTGGATTTGTGCCAATTCGGCGATTTGGGAGTGCCAGCCTCGATATAGTCAGGATCCCAGCCATTTTGGAGGAAGATGATCGGCATCCCGGCCGCACGCGCCGCCTGCAGCGTTTCACCAATCCGCCCGATGACACTGGCCGCCCCGGAGATATCGAAGCCCGCAAGATCGACATAACCTCCAGGCGTGGCATAGGCGTTTTGCATATCGATCACGATTAGAGCCGTCTGTGACGCAGTAAGCTGCAGGGGCTCTGGTCTCGCCGGGAGCGTAAATGTCTCGGTCTGATCTGGCATCTAACGTATCCTTCCAAGGACCGACGAGAACGAGATGTCGAAGCGTCACCCATTGCAAGCGCTTCCCAGCAGAGCATCATCGTATGTTCTCGTCAATTTCAGGGGCCGCGCTAAAGTCATTGCTTCTTTTGGCGCGCTTAAGAACATTCGAACTTCACCGGACAGTCAGATCCTAATCAGCGACATGACTTTCGACTAGCTTGGTCCTTGGAAGTTGAACGGCGGCAGGGATCTGAACGCTTCTTTCAACGCATCTCCCCAGCCCCTCGATATCAATTGAAAATACTCGTCGTTTAACTCAATACGTTGTTCGGCGTGCACGGCTAGTTCATCTTTTTCGATGACCTGAAGGTCGAGAGGCGCGCCTACGGACAGGTTCGCTTTCATAGTGGAATCAAAAGATACTAATAGTAACTTTATTGCGTCCTCGAAGGTCATTTCTGGATCATACGCACGCACGAGTATCGGCTTCCCATACTTTGTTTCCCCTATCTGAAAAAAGGGCGTGTCATCGCTAGCTTCCACGAAATTGCCCTCTGGATACACAAGAAACAATCGATGTTCGATGCCAGCGATTTGTCCCGCAACAACAATAGTTCCGTTGAATCGGGAACTGGCCTCCTGGCCCGCACCGGAGTGAGACTGGATTACTTCATGCAGTGTTTTTGAAACGAGTTCGGCGACCTGAAACATCGTCGGTGAGTTTAATATCGATGGGTTTCGATCCTCGGGAGCTTTTGTGCGCTCATTCAATAGGCTGACAACAGATTGCGTCGTCGCGAGATTTCCCGCTGTCAAAAGCGTAATTACGCGCTCGCCCGGTACGGTCCAGGTGAACATTTTGCGGAAGACTGAGATATTATCGACGCCCGCATTGGTCCGGGTGTCCGACATCAAAACCAGTCCACCCTTCAGTCGCAGGCCTACACAGTAAGTCAAACCGAATCACCCCTTCAATTTATTGCTGGACTTGCAAAGCGACCGTCATCGACTCGACATTCTCACCAAAGGTCAACCCAGATATCGGAGCAGCCTCAGCATAGTCTAAGCCAGTTGCAACTCGGACATGGCAAAGATCGGGTGACTTACGGTTCGAGATATCGAAACCTACCCAACCAAGACTGGGTATATATGCCTCCGCCCAAGCATGGCTGGCATCTTGATTCACGCGGTCTTCCATCATCAGATATCCGCTAACATACCGAGCAGGGTAGTTCAGCAAACGGGCGGCGGTGATAAAGATATGAGCATGATCCTGGCAGACGCCCTGTTGTGCTTCAATGGCCATCTCAGATGTGGTTTCGGCATCTGTATTGCCCTTGATATACGAAACGGTGTCAGCAATCAGGTTCGAAAGTGCATGTAACTTTGCGACATCTCCGTCATGATCATTCCCAAGATGTTTTATTAAATTGCGAATCCCAGGACCCGGCTGAGTAAGTTGAGTTCGCCGCAAAAACATCCAAAGTGGTGCGGACCCTCCATGTTCTCCCACGATGCCCGTATCGTTTTCTAATTCCACCTCCCCTGAGCAAAGAATCGAAACCTCTTCACAATTCGGATAGAGGCTAGCCAGCAGAACGTGATTATTGTGCTGGTCTTCGTACTCTGCCTCGATTTGTCCACCGACGATATTTGTCTGCCAACTCAAAACCGTCTGCCCAGCCCGGGACTTTGGTGTTAAGCGGATTTGTTGCAAGCCATATGACAAAGGCTCAGTGTATCTATAGTGTGTTTCATGGGAAAGACTGAGGCGGTTCTTCATTCAGTAAACCTGTAATCACGTTCAAATTGCTCAGCCAATCTAGCATTGTCGTGGATTAGAGACTGCACATACTCATGCAGACCGTAGTCGAAAACAGTTTCGATCGTCGACGTCGAGAGACGATTGAGAATCGACTGCGCCATCTGGATCGAGGGCGTTTCGAGTTCATAATCAGCACACAGATAGTCAAGGTTGCGAACGATCTTTTCATAGCAAAACGCTAAAGATCTTGGCATCCGTCGATCAAGGATAAGAAAGTCTACGATTCGAGCAGGATTGATGTCTTCTTCATAGAGCCAACGAAAAGCTCGCTCTCCAGATGCGGACCTCAAAATTGATTCCCATTGGACATTGTCGAGCGAAGAGCCGACGAAGGATACGGAAGGAAGAAGGACGTAGTACTTGACGTCCACAATGCGGGCAGTGTTATCAGCGCGCTCGATAAATGAGCCAACACGGGTAAAATTATAAATATCGTTCCGGAGCATCGTACCGTGCAAAGCTCCCCGCACAAGCGCACTTTGCTGTCGGATTGTTCCAAGTAAGGCGGGAAGCTCCGTTTCGCGAACAGGGCCCGATAGCGCGTCCTTTAAAGTGATCCAACATTCATTCACTGCCTCCCATACTTCGCGCGTCAGAGCCGTTCGCACAAGCCGAGCGTTGTTTCTGGCGGCTTCGATCACTGACATTACGCTAGATGGGTTTGATCGATCACGGAGTAGAAAGTTCACGATGCTCGGCGCGTCTTGAGGTCGTTCGGTTTCTGCGAACGCTTTATGCAATCCGGCAGTTGTGACCACGGAGACCCACTCATCCTCGGAATCCGCTCCACTTGTAAGGGCCATCCGAAAGCCACTCTCCACAAGACGCGCGGTATTCTCGCTTCGCTCAAGATAACGGAACATCCAGAAAAGGCCGCCTGCCGTTTTTCCTAGCATGGTATCACTCGTCCAGAACCCAAGTATCTTTAGTGCCGCCACCCTGGCTGGAATTCACAACTAATGATCCTTTTTTCAGTGCCACACGTGTCAGACCGCCCGGGGTGATATCAATTGATTTCGGGGACACAAGGACGAAAGGTCTCAAGTCAACGTGTCGTGGCGACAAACCACTGCGCGCAAATATTGGAACGGTAGAAAGAGCAAGGGTCGGCTGAGCTATATACCCCCCCGGTTTTGACTTCAGTTTGGCCCGAAAAGCGTTGATTTCCTTTTTTGACGCGGTTGGGCCGATAAGCATGCCGTAGCCACCCGATCCGTGCACTTCTTTTACCACCAATTCTTCAAGGTGGTCCAATACATAGGCGAGCGCTTCCTTTTCAGAACACCGCCAAGTAGGAACATTCTTCAGAATTGGTTTTTCGCCAGTATAAAATGCGACAATCTCGGGCATATAAGAATAGATGGCCTTGTCGTCGGATATCCCAGTGCCGGGTGCGTTAGCGATGGTGACGCCGCCTGATCGATAAATGTCAAAAATTCCTGCTGCTCCGAGCATGGAATCTGATCGAAAGTTCAAGGGATCGAGGAAATCGTCGTCGACTCTGCGATAAATGATATCGACAGGCTTGAATCCTCTCGTCGTGCGCATCGCTATGCGGCCCTCAGCAATCCGGAGATCATGGCCCTCCACGAGCTCAGCCCCCATCTGATCGGCGAGAAAGGAGTGCTCATAATATGCTGAATTATGGATACCGGGGGTCAGAACCGCTATCACTGGCTTTCGATCGCAAGCAGATGGCAGGCATGCAGAAAGCGATCGCCGTAATCGTTGCGGGTAGTCCTGAACGGACTGTACTTTGATCTGAGAAAACAGTTCCGGGAACATGTGCAACATCGTCTCTCGATTTTCCAACATGTATGAAACGCCAGATGGGGTACGAGCATTGTCTTCAAGAACAAAAAATTCATTTGGTCCTGTACGAACAATATCAATCCCAACGATATGCGTATAAACCCCACCGGGAGGTGAAACTCCGATCATCTGAGGAAGAAAGGCTTCATTTTGCGCTATCAGATCTAAAGGAACGCGCCCTGCCCGAACAATCTCCTGCCTGTGATATATGTCGAAAAGAAAGGCATTTATCGCCCGAACGCGTTGCTCAATGCCACGCGAAAGGCGCGACCATTCTCGCGCGGAAATTATGCGAGGAACAATATCAAATGGGATAAGTCGCTCAGAAGTTTCAGTGTCGTTGTATACGTTAAAAGTAATGCCAACACGCCTAAAGATGGTCTCGGCTTCGCGCGCTTTTTTTCTTAGCCGCGAAGCATCCTCTGCATCAAACCATTTTGCATATTCCAAGTAAGGCTGCCGGTAGCCAGCTGCCCCAGTGAACATTTCGTCGAATGAGTCTTTGGATGTCACTTAATCAACCTTAATCAAAGGACTTCTGCCGACTACCGTGGACGCTTAAAAAGCTGCCGTGGCCGACAATACGATAGGTTTTTAGGCATTTAACAGGCAACGCGCATACTATAACTTCTACCCGACTGTCATTTCCACGGTTATTTGCGACCACTGATCCGTTTGTGAACGGATCAGCAAAGTCCCACAAGCGACGATCACCAAGCTGGAACGCGTCGCCCGTGGCGGCGGACACGAACTGGCCCTCGCGCTAGACATGAAGTAACGCTCAGCCATCTCGACATTTTCAATCAAGATCATACCAAAGTTGCCGGTATACTCTTCGGTAACGGTCTCTTCTACAGCCACAGCAGATGCCTTTGAGGAGTCAGACTTCACAATCGGTGACTTCAACCTTCCTTCGCTGGTGACGAAGAAGACAGACATGTTCCACGCGATCATGGGAACCAGCATCGCGAGCGCGAAGCCTAAAACTCCAATCATTTTGAACCTCCTTAACTGACCCACCATCAGACCTGTCCACTCGAAATAAGTGTGATCGCAGCGATGGTGTATAGACCCGCGGTGAGAATACTCCCGAGCGTCCGGATGTGGTTCAGACGTGTCCAGTTACGACCATATTCTTCCCAATAAGCCTCAGCCTCAAATGTCGTATGCACGAGACGTTCGAGCCTGTCGTTCATCGGCACATTGCCAAACATGGTCATGAAGAAGACGCTCGGTAGATAGATAATTGGTGCAAGGAGGAGCATGACAAGCGCGGCTCCTTCAAAGACGGTTACGCTGTAGACAGCGAACAACACCGAAAAGAGCGCAATGCAGAGAATGCCGGCGACAAACTGTGTTTTAATCACAGTACGATTGATGTGTTGCATCGCTTCTATGCCGCCAGCCGGTGCGGTTCTCAGCAGTCCCGCCATGACAAATTCGGAAAAGGCTGAAAACACGCCTCCGATCACGGCGCTCCAGAGCGCGAGAAAAAGACAAAAGTGGAGTGTCCATTCGTAAGTCATAGGATCATCTCACCGACGTAGGAGCCAGCTTTGCTTTGCCACTCCGCGTGCGATGTACTCTGCCCTAGCGCGATCAAAAGGGCGGCTATTGCGAGTTCGATGATCATTGCGGCGATCAGTGACACCGTTGGGAAACCATGCACCGCCAGGCTGATGAGACGACAGACGCCATAACTCCCGTAAACGATCGCCCCGATGGACAGCGCCAAATTAGAGAAGCGTAGCTTGATTGCTCCCAGAAGCATGACCGAACCGGTAATGATCAGCACACCGCTTGGCGCAGCCAGTTCGGACGTCAGGCTCGGGTCGTGCTCAACGAAGACGCGGCTCATCGCCAGGAAATCTCTCGGCACGAATATGAGAGCACCACCGATCAAGCCCAGAAGCGCTCCCGATCCGACCAAGGCAGTTCTTGTAATTATCCGGGTCATGCTGCCAACCTCCACAAACCGGTTGCGGCAACATCACGCGCGTAGTCAGCAAAGTCCTTGGGCGGACGGCCAAGCGCGCGCTGCACGCCATCAGTCAGATGCGCGTTGCGGCCATCGAGGACTGTCGCAAAAAGATAATCAAGCATCCAGATGACGTCTTTTGGCGCACCTGAGCTGGCGACCTCTGATACAAAGGCGTCGTGCGGTGTATCCAAATACGCAATCTCGCGGCCGGTAGCGCGGGAAAGATCAGCGGCGACATCCGCGATCGACATCAATCGAGGACCGGTGACTTCATAGATCTGGCCGTTATGATGATTTTCTCTAAGCGCGGCTACGGCCACGTCTGCGATGTCATCGACATCGACGAAGGGCTCAACCTGATCGCCGGCAGGCAATGTAATCGTGCCGCCGAGCACCATGTCGATAAATGCACCCTCCGAGAAATTCTGATTGAACCAGCTGGCGCGGATGATTGTCCATTCGAGACCTGCGCTCTGAACGATGCGTTCACAGGCCTGAGCCTCTTCTTCACCGCGGCCCGACAAGAGGACCAAGCGTTTCACACCGCGCCGCCTGGCGAGATCGACAAAAGCCTGAATTGCATCTGGTGCACCTGGCATTGCAAGGTCGGGGGCGAAAGTTATGTAGACTGCGCGTACATCTTTAAGCGCCGCGTCCCAGCCATTTTCGTTGTCCCAGTCGAAAGACGGGACGGCTGAGCGCGATCCAACGCGGACCCTCTGTCCCTTCGCTTTTAGGCGATCTACGACGCGTCTGCCGGTTTTACCTGTGCCGCCCACAACGAGCGTTAGGGGTTTCTTTTTGCGCAGGAAGTTCATTGACTTGCTCCTTTTCGGTTTCTGCAAGTCAATCGATAGGATAACCGCGCTGCTCTCTCTTGACCGCACGCGCCAATTGTTTGGCAGATGACGACAAAGGGCCTCTTCAGCCCGCTTGCCCCCCCAGTCGATAAGAGCGCGGGGTCTGGCCAGCCCAGCGTTTGAAGGCCCTGGTAAAACCGCTCTGTTCGGAGAACCCGGTCAAGAATGCGATTTCTGCAAGGCTGTACTCGGTTTCTTTCAAGAGACGCTGAGAGAGGTCTTTGCGGGCCATATCAACAACGCTCTGAAATGAATGCCCGTTATCAGACAAGCGCCTTTGCAAGGTTCTAGTCCCTACACCGAGTTCAGACGCAATAAGGGACAGCGTGGGCACGCCCTCGCTGAGGACGCTGGCGATCGCTCGCCGAACGGTTTGTTCCAGACCTTTGTCATTGGTAATTGAAGCAAGCTCTTGCTCGAGGTGTCGATCAAAGAATCTGGCGATGGTCTCGTCGCCGAGTTTGTTTGGCGCATTCAGACTCTTTCCACTGACAAGCAGTGCGTCCCGTCCTGATTCAAAATGCACAGGGCAGCCAAAGTGATCTTCGTACACTGACGTATCGCCGCGAGGCGCGTGCTTCAGAAAAACAGCGAGTGGCATAAAGTCTTCAGTGCTGACTTCCCTGCTGATCACATCAACCGCAGACATGCTGGCTTCATTGGAGAGCACCATGCCGAGACGGCCACCACCAGCTTTCTCGAGATTGAAAAACCAACCATCATTGGTTTGTTGTAGCGAATAAGACTCTGCACTCCCAAGCACCTGCCCATATCGTTCTGACCGCATATATGATCCACGTAAACTGGGTGCGGATTTCCAGGCAAGGCCAAAAGCGCCATACTCGTCGCTCTTCATGCTCGCGCCAATGCGAAGGGGCAACGATAGCCCTTCAGGATCTCTGAGAGAGAGTTCTGCGAAGAAATCATAGTACGCGTCTGACGACACCATTTTCTTCGGATCAACAGGCATGTCAGGTTTCATCCCCAGGCACTGCAGTAGGTCCGCCGTTTCGACGCCAGTGGAAACCTGCCCAAGCACCTTGTGCACATAAAGAGATGTGATCTCACTCATGCGATGTATCTAAGTCACATCTTTCGTGATGACGAGTGTCTGTAATAGAGCGCGTCGATCACAAGCTACTCAGCAATCTGTCTTCGCTATGGAGGCGAATGCGCAAATGATTACCGGAAGTTTCTAATATCTGCTATTGCGCGCACTTGTGACGATGAAAGAGGTTCTTCGGACATCTTATTCCGATGTTATAAGAACTGCAGATAGGCTTCCGAGCAGTTCAGATTGTTCGCTCACCTGACGCCACATCACGGTTTCCATGAAGGCATTATAACGACGGCGATTGTCGACAAAGTCGTTCAAAAATGATGATGAGTTTCGCATGCCTTCCAAGTCACAAATCGTAGCCTGCCAGCCTTCGGGGCCTAACCGAACGAGACTGGGATGTTTACGAGCTAACGGCAGACGATCAATCTGCAAGTCGCGACGAAGTTGACGCGCACCGCTAATCATTTGGGCAAACTCTCCAATTGCCGTGCGGACGTTCTCATCCTCGATAAGTAGGATACGGCCCGTAGACATAAGTTCGTCGATGCTGGGAGGCATAGCGATCTCGCCAGCATAGATATGCGAACGGGCGATCGCGGCGCAATGTTCGGGACTAAACTCAAACGCTTCCGTGGGTGTGTCGAAATAGTCACGTAATTCGTTCAGGCGTTCTGACGTACTTTGGCGTTCTTCTGTTGCCCGTTGAGTTGAAGCGCTAATTACGGTCAGCTCGTTATGAAGGCGATAAAGATACTCTTCACTCAGGAAAAGATCCTTACGAGCGTCATTCCAATTCGCGACCTGAATACCGAGAAAAACGCCGATAATAAGAATGACAAACTCAACCGCCACTGCGAACCAGTTCTGTCTATTGGCGTGCCCGGTGATATGATGAAGAAGCATAATCCCCACTTTCAGTCAGCAATAATCCTGAGCCACTCACATTGAGGTTGGTCGCTACTAACAAGTGCAATCAATTAAAAAGACCGTTTCGTTTAGATGTTATAAGTTTCGTCTCCTTTGCGACCATAGCGGACCAAGGCCTACTGGTTTCCCCTCAGCTTCTTCCTTCGCGTAGTCATTTAATAATATCGAAGTTATCATTTTGACCTGTTCCTGAAGTTTGAATTAGTCGATGGTGCCGGCGGAAATGACGAACTCGCCCGGGATTTTGTATTCGCTACCGGTTTTGAAGGGCGCGATTGAGTCCAGATAATCGGCTTCAACAGCTCTTTTCGTTTCATCATCAAATCTAGCATATGCCAGCGCGACCGGTCCGCCGAGAAAAGCGGCGTCGAGCGCGTCACGGTCTGAGCGATAGGGCAAGTCAGCCTCAATGCGGCGGCAGATAATGTCTTTGAAACCGCATGCCGCCATCTCAGCTTCGAGCGTCGGTCCGGTTCCCAGTCGGAAGAACATCGGACAGACATCTGAATTTACACGAGCATCAACGATCGGAAATATCTCCGCCCAGCCGCAGGCACGTCTTGAGCCCCAGACAGCGAAGACAGCCCGGCCAGCCACGCTTAACGTACGTGCTGCCTCGCGCATGGCCATCATTGGATCGGGGCAATACATCAGCCCAAGTGTGACCTTGCCCCCTGATCTGCAGCCACGTTTTGGTATTAGAAACAGACTGCATAGGAGCAAGGCATGGCGCGCAAACGCTATTCAACGGAAGAGATCATTCGAAAGCTGCGGGAGGCAGATGTTCTGATCGGACAGGGTCA
>JBCCIW010000007.1:0-32143 GCA_039028055.1 Pseudomonadota bacterium
CGACTACCGACGTCCTTTTGGATCGATGCTTTAGTGCGAAGAGTAGAGATCGGCGGTGCTTCGGCCTTCATTATTCAAAAAGGGGATCCCGAAAGAGGAGATGTGCTGGTGAAAGTCGCGAAGCTCGATGGAACAGCCAGGATATATGCACCGAGTATGGACCTCGACGGTAACAGGATATTTCTTGATTTGATCATTCAGGGAGTCGGGCCTGATGAGGCGGATGTCGATCAGTATGTTCTTCGCGCGCGGGGGCGGGATACGGATGTCTGGGTAGTTGAGATTGAAGATCGAGATGGTCGCCACTTTTTGACCGAAAGTGTAAAACTTGATTAGGTTTTTCTTTACTCCCCTCCGCCACAGTTATGGTTAAGAACCGGCTTTCTGGGGACTGACCATGCTTTTTTTGCTGAACACCGCGATTATCGAGATTGATGCGCCCGAGCTTCATTTGGCGAAACATTGGAAACGGATTGGGTGCGGCGATCCATCTGCTATGCGGGCGAGCGACGCTGTAGATTTTGCCATTCGGGTTGTGAACAATCACGTTAGTGAGGGGATGGAATTGGATGAGACAACCTCAATTGATCTCGCTGCTCTTATAATCTCAAAGACCGGAGCCAATGCGGCTCTGTTCGCTGGCAGTGGCATTGCTCGTTTGAATGTCCTGGCTGAACCAGTTCTGCGAGGACTGCAAAATGAGCTCGGAAGGGGCCGAATTGAGCGCCTCGATGAGCTATGGACAGACGCTGCCTGATCACAAGCTCTTTCGTTTGTTATCAAAGTGAATTAGGGCCAAAGCGGACCTGAACAGAGATACGCGGCTCTTATAATGACCCCAGCTGAACAAGCCGCTCGGCGGCGCACATTTGCTATTATTTCTCACCCTGATGCGGGCAAAACCACTCTAACCGAGAACCTGCTACTTGCTGGTGGTGCCATTCGCCTCGCTGGCCAGGTTGCCGCTCGGGGAGAGCGTCGCCGTACGCAGTCTGACTGGATGAAAATCGAACGCGATCGGGGTATCTCTGTCTCCGCCTCGGTCATGACATTCGAGCATGAAGATCTTGTTTTCAATCTACTCGATACTCCTGGCCATGAAGACTTTTCGGAGGATACCTATCGCACACTAACGGCTGCTGATAGCGCCGTAATGGTTCTTGATGCTGCTAAAGGGATAGAGCCTCAGACGTTGAAATTGTTCGAGGTGTGCCGATTGCGAGACATCCCGATCCTGACATTCATCAACAAGATGGATCGCGAAGCAGAGGATCCTTTCGCCCTTTTGGATGAGATCGCCGATAAGCTTCAATTGGAAACGGCCCCGCTTTACTGGCCTGCTGCCAGCGGTAATCGCTTTGCGGGCATGATCGATCTCCGCTCCGATGAGCTTTGCGTCTATCAAAAAGCGACCGCAGACGATGATCTCCGGGTTGGCCCCGCAGAGCGGATCGCAGCAACTGGCAATTCCATCGCGTCTGTAATGGATGCCAGCGTATTTGAGGAAATGTCTGAAGGGGCAGAACTTGCCAAGGAGGCGTTGCCGGATGTTGATCTGCAGGCCTACTTGGAAGGCCATATGACGCCTGTTGTATTCGGCTCTGCACTTCGTCATTTTGGCGTTGCTGAGCTGCTTGGTGCTTTGACAGAGTTTGCCCCTGGTCCGCGACCTCAAGCTGCCAAGCGCAAGGGGCAGGACATCACATTGAATGCGGCGGACGACGGCGTGGCCGGATTTGTCTTCAAGATCCAGGCGAATATGGACCCAAATCACCGCGATCGCGTGGCCTTTGTTCGGCTATGCTCTGGTGAGTTCAAACGTGGGATGCGTCTGAAAACTTCCGAGGGCAAACAGATAAACGTCCATAATCCAATGATGTTTCTGGCCCAGGATCGGGAGATCGCTGAAACGGCGTATGCTGGCGATGTGATTGGCGTGCCGAACCACGGTCAATTGCGTGTTGGTGACGGACTTTCAGAAGCTGGCGATCTTCAGTTTTCTGGTATTCCCAATTTTGCTCCAGAGATCCTGCGGCGAGCTCGAGTCAAGGACCCTATGAAGCAGAAACATTTAAAGAAGGCTCTTGAAAGTCTGGCTGAGGAAGGCGTGACCCAGCTATTTCGGCCATCTATTGGATCTGATCTCATCGTTGGGGCGGTCGGCGCGCTGCAAATTGATGTAATGGCCGAACGCGTGGCAGCGGAATACGGCTTGGAAGTCGACTTTGAGCCTGCGCCGTATAACGTCGCCCGATGGCTTTCCAGCGACGATGACGGCATCGTCGATGCCTTTATGGATGTAAATAAGTCTTCTACAGGAACTGATTTGGACGGTGCGCCGGTTTATCTCGGGAAGAATGCGTGGGACGCGGGCTACGCCGCTGAGAAGAACCCCGAAATTCGCTTTACCACCACTAAAGAACGCGCTGCCTGATCTCTAGGGGAGCCGTGCGCGGGTCGTTGGCGATGGTCTGTCGAATGTACCCAATATGGCAACGCGAGCATTGGCGCTGGTTATTGTAGGCCGCAGTGTTGGTATGGTGATCCCTGCGCTGGTACCGCCAAGAAGTTCGCTTCCGTCGCTCTCTGCCGTGGACGCGTTTCCATAGTCTGATAAGCGCGGGGAGATGCCTGATATCATCAGGGCGTTCTCTTCACGTTGTCCGATTGTATTTTTCAGTTCACAACGCGCCAATCCTAGCCCAGCCGTTTCGCGTTGAAAGCTCCATGCTTTACATTGGCCATCATACTCACATGACGTTGCACAATCTGTCGCGTTGTTGGTCGTAACCACTTTGTACGTGCCGCCATACCGGTATGTTTTCTGTTCGTGAGAATAGGCATGATCATCGGCAATCGATGCGTTTGCGAAGGCTATTGTGGCTGCGATAAGTAGTGATACGCGCATGGGATACTCCACTAATTTCACTAGAAGTTAGTTAGAACCTCTTAAGGAATAGTTTTCTGCGATTTTGGTTGTTCACGGTCATGCCGCAATCGGGTTTCGGATCCGTCGTGCCTCTAATGTCGAATCAATCAAGCTTTTCGCGGTGTGCGTGCTCCGCTTTTCGCAAATCTTCCATGAGAATTGAATGTTTTCAGAAAATCCGTGATCTGAAAGGGCGATGTCGCATCGCGCGGCAATACGTGCGGCATCGATATAGGCTGTTCGCCTCAGACTGAAGCCGATTGAGGTCCAGTTAAGGCGGGCTGCCACATCAGTCTGTCGCAGAAGTCTGTCTACAGTCTTAGCGATTAGAGGGAGGTTCCTGCGAGCTTCCGCGTTCTCATCGCCCACAGAACTAGCCGTAAGCGTCATGAATGAAAGTGGAAGAAACACACTTTCAGTTTCGATCATCTGCCGCTCGAGATGGTGTTCAATAAATTCTCTCGTGAATAAACCGGTTAGCCGATCATGTACTCGCGGGCTATCTGACTGGCGTGGTCGAAGTGGCATGGCTGCATGATGACCAAAGATCTTCCAAGTGAGATCATCGGCAATCTCTTCAAGCGATCCCTCGCATTCAACGACATCGGTTGCTTTTGATAGAATTGATTCAAGTTCTGGCCGGCTACCTTCAGCAGCATTGATAACTGCAAATATCGGAATGGAAGTGGCGGCGGATTGATCGTTAATAAGTTCATTAGCGATGGGGTCGGCAAGATCGACTAGAAGGCCTGATAAATCCATTGATGCGAGGAATTGACGGATTGTGGGTACGGTAAACGCCGTCGTGGTCGCGATACCATTTTCGTTCAGTATCGACTGGATTGCCAAGAAACGCCGCGAACTTCCGCCGATAACGAGCAGGCTTGGCGTCGTCGGTTTACTATATGCAACTGGTTTGCCGGAGACTGCTTTGACGCTCTCGGCTCGAAGCGCCGCTTCATGCGTTATGTTCGCCCGTCGAAAATATCTGTCTAATTTGCCGGGCAGAGTATGGAGACCAGCTTCACTCGTGAGCACTATCGCATTTTCAAATTGAGGGGGAGCCGTGCCGCCAACTATGATGAAAGGCCTGTCATTATTCTTATTTACGTGTTGGCGAAGCTTCAGTAGATCTTGCCGCGTCACTGAGGTCAAATCTATAAGAAGTGGCGTGTGCCGCTGCGGCTGCTCCCTGTGATCACACGTTGCGAATCCAAGGGATTTCAACCGACTTTTTAACATCTCTAGTCGAGGACTACCCGCCGCCACCTCAATGGCCGGGGTCAACAAGTTTGCACCGCCCATGCAATTCAACCGCCTATTTTAACAATGTAAGGGTTCCTTTTGAGCGAAGCCGTCTTAATGTCCGGTTTAATTTCGGTGGATGTCGTCCGTCTGGGCGAACAATTGTCTAATGGGAGGCGGAGTATGGCCAAAGGGCCGCTTGCAGGAATAAAAATCGTTGAATTTGCGGGGATAGGGCCCGGTCCGTTCTGTGGCATGCTGTTATCTGATCAAGGTGCAGACGTCGTGCGGATTGATCGTCCCGGAAGTCGAAAAGGTAATCCCACTGATGTGAATAGCCGTGGGCGACGTTCGATTGCACTCGATCTGAAAAGCGAAGACGGAATCGAGACAGCACTTCAACTTATTGCGGCTGCCGACGGTCTAATTGAAGGCTTCCGTCCGGGGGTCATGGAACGCCTCGGTCTTGGTCCAGATGTCGTGATGGCGCGCAATCCCAAGTTAGTTTACGGGCGCATGACAGGATGGGGACAGACGGGCACTCTGGCTCATGCGGCCGGACATGATCTCAACTATATAGCATTGACCGGCGCTCTTCACGCCATGGGGCACAAGGACCGGCGCCCAAGTCCGCCACTCAATCTCGTGGGTGATTATGGGGGCGGAGCATTATACCTCGCATTTGGACTCTGCGCAGGCATTATCAGTGCGCAGATGACAGGAAAGGGACAAGTGGTTGATTGTGCAATGACGGACGGTGCAGCATCCCTCGCTTCGATGTTCTATGGCATGCGCGCAGCCGGTATCTGGACTGATGATCGAGAGGCCAACCTGCTCGATGGCGGTGCGCACTTTTATGACACGTACGAATGTTCTGATGGGAAATGGGTGTCAATTGGTTCAATTGAACCTCAGTTTTATGCGTTGCTCGTGGAGAAAGCCGGTTTGAATGATCCTGGTTTCAATGCTCAAATGGATAAGTCCAAATGGCCGGAACTCAAGGATAAAATCGCGACTATGTTTAGGTCGAAAACGCGGGACGAGTGGTGCCAGCTGATGGAGGGCACCGATGTGTGCTTTGCACCTGTTTTATCCATGGGAGAAGCACCAGAGCACCCTCATAACAAGGCGAGAGAGACCTTCGTCTCGCAATCCGGCGTGATGCAGCCCGCGCCCGCTCCTAGATTCTTGGGTACTCCCGGCGAAATCCAAGGGCCGCCTCCTGGTATTGGACAGCACACAGACGAAATACTGGCAGATTGGGGTATCACCTAATCGATGAACGCGCTTCCTGGTACTACCGGTCGTCGCCGTATTTATCTCATGCGCCACGGCTTCGTCGATTATACGTCTAAAGAAGTCGTGGAGAGCCAGGACCCCAGTCAAGCTAGGTTGACAGATAGAGGGCGCGCAGAAGCAAGAGCGGCAGGGAGTGCGTTGGCCGAAGTCGCTCTCGATCTTGCTCTGCATACAGGCTTGTCTCGTACAATAGAGACTGCAGACATCGTTCTCGCAGAACATCCGGAAGAAATATCGCTGGAAGAAGAAAGGCGCTTTGAGGAGCTTCGAAGTGGTCAGTACATAAATTTTGAGAGTCCGCAGCAATTAGCGGCTACAATGACCTTTCAGATCGAAAAAGCTGGCGAACCGGGCGCAACGTTTCTGGAAGGTGGCGAGAAATTCTCCGATGCGATGTCCCGTATCGAGGATGGTTTGATGGAATTGCTGGCTCGCCCGGGGTGGGCAACGGCTCTGGTTGTTGCCCATGAAATGGTCAATCGACTGATTATGGCTTGGACCGTTAGAGCTTCCTTAGGAGCAGCTGCTGGCTTTGAGCAGGATACCGGATGCATCAATATTATCGACTTCGACCTAACGCCCAATTCAATCGGGCAAGGCGCTAGAATAGAGCGGGCGGTTATTAAAGCCGTTAACCTAACACCGGCTAATTATCTAAAGAACGGGATGAATTTGCGAAGTCTCGAGGCGATTTTTACTCGCTCCAGCGCTTGATGATCTCTCATCTCTGTTTCTAATTCTGCCGATGTTGTCTTTCCCGCCTAAGGCGCTCTCGCCTTTGACCCCGCCGTTCTAGATTCTGGACTATACGATCGCGGGTTTCTTGAGACGTCTCGCTGAGGTGCCGCGCCAAGTTGGTTCGAATAATTATCTTCAGTTCTGCTTCCGCTTCACTAAGCTCCGAAAATGCCGCGATGGTTCTGTCCTCATCGTATGGAGCTGCACGAAGCGCGTTTGCGACCTCGATTTTCGCTCGCTCCACCCTCTGTCTTTGGGGAGCCGTTTCTTGCCAGCTGCGCCGTAAGTCCTGACGAATGGCGCGCCGGTCGGATTGTGGAGCGGACGCAATCAGGGCTCTCGCCAACACACGTTCCGACGATCCTCCGGCCGTCGTTTCAGTTAGCGCCGGTGGAGGCGGTTCCGGCCGCATCGCTGCCCCCGCAAACATCCCGATAAGGATAAGATTGATGCCGATCGAAACAGCCAGACCGATGAGAAGAATGCGAGAATTCATTATCTAACTGTCTGTCTCATCGAGGAAGGAAGAAAAGTCATTATCGAAGAGCGCATAAGCGAGAGCTACTTCGGACGACTCAAAATTTCGATCGGCTTGCGCAGGAAGCGCGTAGCCCATTGCAATGCCGAGAGAAAAGCAAGCCGTAGCGAAACCACTACCGATTACAGGCAGTCTCCAGCCGGAAGACTTGTGACTATTAGTCTGGAATGCATCTTCGCGGATAGGTGCCGACGCAATAAGGGATTCTATGAGTCCCCCCGGTAAATCGACATTTGGCAAGGTGCTGAGCTCAATATCCAACGCCCCAGCTTCACGAACTGCATCTGCAAATCGATCTGGTTTTGCAGCCAAAAGCGCTTCTGCATCAGAACGCTCCTTCTCTGGCCAGTTCAGTGGACTCGCGCCATAGGCTGACAGGATTTCCAAGAGGCGGTCATCTTTCATAAAGGTCATGTCAGATCTCCTGCCTGCTCTATAAGTATCTGACGCAACTGGCGTCGCCCTCTCGACAAAAGGCTCTCAACAGCTTCGACGCTAATGTCCAAAATTTCTGCAGCCATTTTGTTCGTGTATCCCTCCAAGGCGCATAACGATAGGGCAACTTGCTGCCGCTCTGGTAGTTGAGCGATGGCTAATTGCACGCGCTCGATGTTTTGGCGACGTTCGAGTTGTCCTTGGGGTCCAGGTGTTTCGTCAACCATATCCGGAGGATCTGCCATAACATGCTCGCGGCGTTTTCTCAGTCGATCATAGCAAAGATTAAGCGCGACCCTATGGAGCCAGGTGGACAACCTCGCGTTCGGTTTCCACCTCGGTAACGCTTTCCACGCTCGTAGAAATGTCTCTTGAACAACTTCTTCAGCGTCATCATGCGACCTTAGCATGCGATAAGCGAGCGCATTCAGTTGCGCCGTATTGCCGACAATTATAGCACGAATGGCTGCTGGATCACCTCCAGCAGCCCTTTTGATCTGGTCGGCTTCCCGATCAATACTCATGCGCGACAAGGGATGCTGCTTTTCCGGTAGGCACAAGCCTTGCCCAGCAGCGATAAAGCAGGTGCCCGTCATCTATTATCCGGCATCTGTTGTACCCGAAACCGGACCTCGATGGCGACGCTGGCGTCGATTTTCGTGAGCATCCTCAGCCTCTGCTTGCGTAATTATGCCATCGCCATCGACATCCGCGCGCTCGAATCTGCGGTCACCCGGCACGGCAAACTCATCAGCATCTATGAAGCCATCCTCATTCAAGTCGAGGCGCGAAAACACGCGGCTCTGTCTCGCCATGCGGCGCGTTTCTCTTTCCGCGGCGCGGAACGTGGTAATTTCATCTGGCGATAGTACCCCGTCTCCATTAGCGTCTGCATCAGTGAATGCTGCCTCGCGCCTGGCCTCAGATTCTGCCTTGCTAATGGCACCGTCGCCATCTGTGTCGACTTCAGCGAGGCGTACAGCCCAGCGATCCACTTCTGCCGCAGGAGGTTGAGCAACAGCAACGTTCATAACGATACCAGTTGTTGTCATGGCTAAAATGCCTGCGGTCACGATTGCTCTTTTCATTTGGGAGAGTCCTTTGTTCTCGTTGATGTGTGAACTTAAACGGCAGAAAACCTGTAATCCGTCGTCGAAGTTATGAAATTTGTGTTTGTGGCAGCTGAAATTAGCCAATCCCCCACGATTCAGCGCATTTCCGCCTTTTGTTCGCCGCTGCAATCCCTGTAGGAGATGTCTCTATGGACAAGTTACTCATTCAGGGCGGCGCGCCGCTTTCAGGGACAATCAAGGTGTCCGGGGCTAAAAACTCGGCATTGAAACTCATGGCGGCCTGTTTGCTGACCGAGCAGCCGCTTACGCTTACGAATATGCCTAACCTTGCGGATACTCGGTTTCTGGTCGAATTGCTCAGTTCGCTCGGCGTTGAAGTCTACTGGCCGAAGGGCTCAAATGAGTGCCACCTGAACGCCGCAGAACTCACATCCACGATCGCGCCATATGATCAGGTGAGGAAAATGCGTGCGAGCTTCAATGTGCTCGGGCCACTTCTCGCGCGGGTCGGCCACGCCACGGTCTCCCTGCCGGGGGGGTGCGCTATTGGAGCGCGGCCCGTCGATCTTCACTTGAAAGCGTTCGAGGCTATGGGCGCAGATCTCCTGATCGAAGAGGGATATGTCAAAGCCGCTGCAATTCGGGGTCTTAAGGGGGCGCATATCGTCTTTGCCTTCCCGTCCGTGGGGGCCACCGAGCACGCGATGTTGGCGGCGACCCTCGCCAAGGGCGAAACGATACTCGAAAACGCGGCGCGGGAGCCTGAAATCGCCGATTTAGCGGACTGTCTGAAAATGATGGGAGCAAAGATTGAGGGGGCTGGCACAGATACAATCCGGATTGAAGGCGTCGAAAAGATGTGCGGCGGGACCTACCCTGTGATGGCTGACCGGATTGAGGCCGGCACTTATGCCATGGCAGCTGCTGCAGCGGGGGGCGATGTCACACTTGAGGCCGCGCCAATAGAGGCTCTCGGTGCTTTGATCGATTCGCTTCGCCAGGCCGGGGTTATCGTAGATACGGACGGGAACGCCCTTCGCGTACGCCGGAATGGATCGGCATTGAAGGCAGTTGATATCGATACACGGCCCCACCCTGGGTTTCCGACCGATTTACAGGCCCAATTCATGGCGTTGATGTCAGCTGCTGAGGGTACATCCGTGATCCAGGAGAATATTTTCGAAAATCGCTTCATGCATGCTCCAGAACTTGCCAGGCTGGGAGCCGATATCACGGTGCGTGGGAAGGAGGCCGTTGTTAAAGGCGTTCCGTCTCTCAAAGGCGCGCCTGTCATGGCAACTGACTTACGTGCGTCGGTATCCTTGGTGATTGCGGGTCTGATTGCCCATGGCGAAACGGAGATAAACCGCATATATCACCTCGATAGAGGATTTGAACGGCTGGAAGAAAAATTGCAGGGCTGCGGCGCGAAGATCAGGCGTGTCAGCGCGGACAACGAATAGGGTAGGCCCCATGGCGACACAGAAACCCCTCCGGCTCATGGCTGAGGATACCGACGACCTGAAGGTCGTTTCGGCGGCTTTGCAAGACTCGGTCTCGAAGGTGGGCAGCTTTCGCTACCAGGCGAAGCGCCGGCGGTTTTCGCTGGAGGTGAACCGGTTTCGCTGGGAAGATGTTGCTAGGGATGGCGGCGAGCCAGCACGGGCACGCGCCATATTCGGGGTAGACGCTGTTAAGGCGGTTCGCTCGCGCGGCCTGACAAAATCCGATCCTGAACTGATCATTTCCTTTTTGTCTGCGGAGTTTGTTCCCGATGCGGACCCACCTGGCGGCAAGCTGAAGCTCCTCTTCGCTGGCGACGGTGAGATCGAGCTTGATGTCGAATGTCTGGACGTCACCCTGCTCGATTCCGATACGATCTGGTCCACACGCAGCATACCTGACCATGAGAGCCGGAGCCGGCGATGACGCGCCGGTTCTCGACGTCGAATCGCGGATTTGAGGACGAGTTTCGCGCATTTCTTGCAGAGCCGAGGGGCGCTGCAGCGGGCGACGTTGCCGGTTCGGTGCGCGCGATCATTGAGGACGTACGCCTGCGCGGCGGTGAGGCCGTTGCCGACTATACGGCGCAGTACGACCGGTTGACCGTCGATCCCACACTACTCACATCGGACAATGTTGATCTCCATCGTCTTGCCCATGCGTGTCCGGACGATTTGAAGGAGGCAATTGATTTCGCCCATGGTCGGATTACGGCCTATCACGAGCGACAACGCCCTGCCGATCATACCTATACGGATAACACCGGACTAACGCTGGGCTGGCGCTGGGGGGCGGTCGATAGCGTCGGCGTCTACGTACCTGGCGGGCGCGCCAGCTATCCGAGCTCGGTGCTGATGAACACGGTACCCGCAAAACTTGCCGGCGTTGAACGGGTAGTTATGACAGCGCCCGCGCCCGGCGGCGAACTGGCCCCGGCTGTTGCCTATGCCGCGTTGAAGGCCGGCGTCGATGAGTATTACCCGATTGGCGGTGCCCAAGCTGTCGCTGCATTGGCCTATGGGGGCGGGCGGTTGGCGCCTGTCGACAAGATCGTCGGGCCGGGAAACGCCTGGGTCGCAGAGGCCAAGCGCCAGGTTTTCGGGGTCGTCGGTATAGACACAATTGCCGGCCCATCGGAAATTTGCGTGATTGCCGATTCTGCAAATGATCCGGCCTGGATCGCAGCAGACCTTCTTAGTCAGTCCGAACACGACCCATCCTCGCAATCGATCCTGATCACGTTTGATGAGGAATTTGCCAATGTCGTGGAAAAAGCGGTGCATCTGCAATTGAAGTCTCTATCCACGGAGAAGATCGCGGCTGCCGCGTGGGCTAGTCACGGGGCGATTGTGGTCGCAGACACGCTTGAATCTGCTGTCTCCATTTCGAACCTGATTGCGCCGGAGCATCTTGAGCTTGCAATTGATGATCCCGATAAGGCGCTTCCGATGGTGCGGCATGCTGGGGCTGTATTTCTTGGCCGCTGGTTGCCAGAGGTTCTAGGTGACTATGTAACCGGGTCAAACCACGTTCTGCCGACCTCACGGGCCGCGAGGTTTTCTTCGGGGCTGAGCCTTTACGATTTTCTGAAGCGAACATCTATTCAAGGAGCGGGGCCCAATGGGTTCGCGGCTCTGGCACCTGCGGCGATCCGGCTGGGCGAGGCGGAAGGTCTGCCGGGCCATGTTAGGTCGCTCACCATCCGATCAAATGCGGCCCAAATGACAGATGACGGATAATTATCTCATATCGGTCGAAATCGATCAGCAGAGTCTTGCTGCTCACGGGCCCGATGCCGAGCATGAACGCCGGGTGGCAATATTTGATCTCGTGGAGAAGAACGTCTTTGTGCTGATCGGTTATGAAGAAGGCGGTCCTTACTCGCTTTTTCTTGCCGAGGCCGACCGGAAGCTCGTCTTCAATATTCGCAATGAAGCTGGCGAGGATATCTACACCTACATCTTCTCGCTATCACCGTTCCGAGGCGTCATCCGCGATTACTTCATGATTTGCGAAAGCTATTACGAGGCCATTCGAGGCTCTACGCCAATGCAGATCGAGGCGATCGACATGGCCCGGCGTGGCATCCACAATGAAGGCTCGGAGCTGCTTCGCGAGCGCCTTCAAGACAAGATTGAAGTGGATGTTGAAACGTCCCGCCGACTTTTCACTCTGATCTGCGCTTTGCACTCTAGTGTGAAGGGGCCAACGGGCTAAATTTCCGGACCTAGGCTGGCTCTGTTGTCTTAATTACGCCGCGATTGATTTGGTCGCGCTCGATGCTCTCAAAAAGAGCCTTAAAGTTACCCTCTCCGAACCCATCGTCTCCCTTGCGCTGAATAAACTCGAAGAAGACTGGTCCAAGTCGGGTTTCGGAGAAGATCTGGAGCAGAAGGCGCGGCTGGCCACCTTCGGTGGTGCCATCGAGCAGAAGACCCCGCGACTTCAGACCTGCAACATCTTCGCCGTGGCCGGGCAGGCGGCCATCAAGCATTTCATAATAGGTTTCCGGCGGTGCGGTCATGAACGGCACTCCCAGCTTCTGGAGATTGTCCCAGCAGGCATAGAGATTAGAGCAGTTAAAGGCTATGTGTTGGATGCCTTCGCCGCCGAAGTCTCGGAGGTACTCTTCGATCTGGCCCTTGCCCTTCTCACCCTCTTCGTTAAGCGGGATGCGAATCTTGCCGTCAGGTGCCGTGAGGGCCTTTGATGTGAGGCCGGTATACTCGCCCTTTATGTCGAAGAAGCGAATTTCCCTGAAGTTGAACAGGCGCTCATAATAGTCGGCCCAATAAGCCATGCGACCGCCGTAAACATTATGCGTAAGGTGGTCGATCACCTCGAAACCTGCTCCTGCGGGGTTGCGATCGATGCCTTCAAGGTACTCAAAATCGATGTCGTAAATTGACGGTTTCTCACCGTAGCGATCTATCAGGTAAACAATTGCACCGCCGATACCCTTGATCGCTGGCAGGCGCAGTTCCATTGGACCGGTTTCCAGTTCGACTGGCTCGGCCCCTTGATTGAGGAGGTGCGTGTAGGCGTGGCGGGCGTCTCTTACGCGAAATCCCATGCCGCAAGCACTTGGGCCGTGCTCGCGCGCAAAGAACCATGCTGGAGAGCCGATCTCGTAATTTGCGATTAGATTAATGTCACCCTGACGCCAGACGTCGACGTCTTTAGAGCGATGACGAGCAACTCGGGTGAAGCCCATGCTTTCAAAGACGGGTTCCAAGATTCCTTTCTCAGGAGCGGAAAACTCAATAAACTCAAAACCATCAAGGCCAACGGGATTTTCGAATAGGTCAGGCACATCTCTCTCCGCTATTGATAAAACAAGTTTCGTATGTAACTAGTTTTATCAGACACCATACGTGTCGTGTGGATGCAAGAGAAAAAATGGTAGCGCGCTATGGTAGAAACTCTGAAATCGCGGCCCTTGAGGCTTGGAGATTACCTGCCTTATCGGTTGTCAGTCCTGTCCAACACGATTTCCAGGAACATCGCTGAAAAGTATGAGGCTGCATTCGGAATATCTATGCGCCAATGGCGGGTCATGGCTATTCTGGGCGAGGCTCCTGGGCTCAACGCGACGGACATATCGGACCGGGCTGCAATGGACAAGGTCGCGGTAAGTCGGGCCGTTTCGGTACTTATAGAAATGGAATTGGTTCGGCGCCAGGCAACCCAGCATGATGGCAGGCGGTCCTGCCTCTTTTTGACGACTAGAGGTGAGGAAATCTATGGTCAGATTGTGCCTATGGCAGCGGCTTACGAAGCTGAACTCACCGGAGCAATGGACGCGGATGAGGTGCGCAAGCTGCTCGAATTGCTCGATGCTTGCGCTTCAGTTGCCGCACCTGATCGGACGCTTTGGTAGCGAGGTTGATACGGCTACTATTCCGCAGCCGTTTGCTGAGCCTTCAACGATGGCCACACTTTCATCTTTGCGGGCGGCGGTGAGGGATTCATTTCCGTTTCTGTTAGGGCCTCAATCGCTCTGTTTCGATCTTCATCGGTGAACTCACCAGATGTTAGGCAGAATTCCACGAAGTTATTATCGGGATCTTTTGTATAAACTGAATGGCACCAGTTATGATCAAGTTCTAGAACGTCATGTCCGGCGCTATTCCAGCGCTCGCGCCACGCGTTTAGCTCATCTACAGACTCCACATTGAAAGAGAAGTGAAATGTGCCATCGGGCAGATTTCCAGCCTTATTCATATCAAATACCAGTTCGTCCTGTTTGGACGTGTCGTGAAGTTCCCAGAAAGCGATGAACTTTGTATCATCGCCGTTCATTCGATAGAAAAAGTGCTTCCCCCAGCCGCCACCTGGAATCGGTGCGATTTCGACTTTTACCAACTCAAAACCCATAACACCTTCATAGAATTCATGGGTTTTATCCATGTCTTTGGTCGCGAGTGCTAAATGATGATACGACATGTTTAAGTTCCTCGCTCTTCGATATTTCAAGTGTGACAACGCCACTTTGCTGAGCATTTTTATGTCAGGATTATCCTTGCGGCAATCAATGAGCGGACCTCGTCCGATGAAGTGAATTTGGGTTCAGCCCAGATTACGATTGCTAAATGCACGTAATGCGAGAATAAAATCTATGTAACATTGCCTTAGGTTGCAATTTTCTCGTTACGTTTTCAAATCCTTACGAGTATAGTCTCTCTCTGAAGGGTTTTGGCGAGTTTCGCTTTATGGTTTCGAGGGTAGATGCTCTCATTGACGCTGCGTACGCGACGGCACTCGATTTCCGCGTTGGGAAGTCTTTTGCCGCTGCATACGCTGCGCTATCGGAGCGTGGTCACGATCTGGACAGTCTTGCGGGTCATATCTCCCGCGCTCGAGACATTGCGGCGTCTCGCAACAGTTCAGCTCGGGTTGAGCTACCCAATATCACTTTATGTCTCCAAAAGGGGCTTGTCGCATCGAGTGCTTTTGACTGGGATAAGCTACTCTCAGACACTGTGCGAGTGCATGTGCCTGGGCATGAAGACTTAATTTATCCAAAGTCATGGCGCGGCGTTGCGCTCTGGAGCGAAAAGCTTCTTCCAACCGATGAACGAGAAGCCATTTTCGCATCTTTCGTGATGAGAGATAACACGCGTCATAATACCATTTTAAGGCGTGCTCGCCCGGTCGACGGGGTCCTCACGAAAATAAGAATGGTTTTTCCATCTGCAGGGGGGGCGCATGATAGTTTGGACAAGACCGTGCTTCAGCGCATGCTTGGGTTGACTGCTCGCCAATCTGAAATTGCTCAACGTGTCGCCAACGGTCAGAGCGCGAGTGAAATCGCGGCGAAAATGGGGATACGTGTTTATACGGTTCGTGATCATGTGAAAGCGATTTATGAGCGCACCGAGATTAACAAACAAACCGATCTGGCTGTCCTTGTTGGTGAGCTGAATATGATGGCCGGTACATTGTCCGAGCCTGAAGATAATTCTAAGGCCATGCATCGCCGCATGACCAATTTCTTCTGGACCAAGGATGGTCGACGTGTCTGTTTCAGCGATTGCGGTGATCCTAATGGGCGGGTCGTGCTAAAAATGCACTCATCATTTGGTGGTAGGTGGATATGGGAGCCGACGGCGAAAACACTTTACGATTACGGTATTCGCCTACTCATTATCGAACGACCAAGTGTCGGATTGACGGACGCGGAAAGTGATGAGCGGCAATCAACCATTGTTTCGGATGCCATCGCACTTCTTGATCATCTCGGAATCGAACAGGTTCTGGGAGCTGCGACTTCTGGTGGGTGCTTCGAACTTGCTGACACTATCGCCGCGCATCCGGAAAGGTTTTCCGGAGCGGTCTTTATTTCACCGCGAGCATTCGACGTGGAGCTGGACGAGGATGACTACGTAAGTCAGGTCGGGTCGTTATCCGAAGAGGCCGGTGCTTTAGTGATGGAGTCATTCGTCGCCGGTCAAACTGAGGAAAGCTGGCGCGCTGGCATAAAGATGGTTCTCGAGACCAACCCCGTCGACCTTCGCCACCTGGAGGACGAAAACCTCATGGCGATGCACGTAAGGCAGCAGAAGAGTGTGATCCGAAATGGGTATAAGGGCCAATTGTCTGAATGGAGATCTTTCGGCCAATGTCGGCGACCACCCCAACTTCCCAATTTGCCTTACAGCGTGGTGATTGGAGACTCTGATCGAATGGTGAATATCGTCAAAGGAGTTGATGATTGGGCGGATTTTTTAAGGATCCAGCCAGTTTATATCCAAGATGCTGGACATCTCGTTTTTCTAACTCATACGACTGATGTCATTGCCGCAGCTGGATTAGTATCCAAAGGCTAAACGTTAATTTCTGCCAGGTGTTTGCATCCAAACCCGCATCGTTAAGCATCTAATCCACAGAAGCCGCTTTTGATCGGATTTCGCGCCAACTGGAGGTCTACTGTGGAAGCATTTCTCGCACTTACCGTACCATTTGCTACTGTCAGCTTTCTGACTTGGCTCGTTATGTATTTTGGTGACAAGCGTCGTCTTGCTGCCCATGAAACTGTCCGGTTAGCCATGGAGAAAGGTCAAGAACTGTCAACCGAACTCATTGATAAACTCTCGCTGGTCTCGGATCCAAGAACCACTGATCTTAGACGCGGTGTTATACTTTTGAGTATTGGTGTTGCCATTGGCATATTCGGGATGGTGATGTCGAATACAGATCCCGACGCCCAAACAGCGCTATTGGGCATTGCTGTTTTTCCAAGTGTACTAAGTATCGCGTATTTTGGCCTCTGGCGGTTTGGCCATGGTAAAAAACCTAATTGATTTTCCGATGTCGCGTTCGAGCGCGCCACGAGTTCCGGACTCTGATCTAGCCACCATGGCGGCATCAGGCGACATGTTTGCCTTCGAGAAGCTCGTAAGGCGACACCAGGCGACAGTTCGCGGACTGCTTGTACGATTAACTGGGAATCAGGCTGATGCGGACGACATCGCTCAATCTTCCTTTCTCAAAGCTTGGTCAAAAATATCTTCGTACAACGGGGGCCAGTTCAAGAGTTGGATTTGCACATTGGCGTATCGCGAATTCTTGCAGGAAAATCGACGCAACAAGTCGCGACGTCATCTGATTGAAGAACTGGCAGAAACTAATCAGGTTGCAGTCTTCCCAGCCGATAAGGGGCTTTCACGCGATCTCGACCGCGCTCTCGCTCAGCTTCCAGATTCTCAACGGATCGCCGTTGTTTTGTGTATTGGTGTTGGCCTTAGTCACAACGAGGTGGCCGTGGCGACAGGATGGCCCCTTGGAACTGTAAAATCCCATGTGGCGCGTGGAAAATCCGCACTTCAGACTCTTTTGGGCGATTATGGTGTAGCTTAGGCATATTGGTTCGGAGCCAACTAATGATGAAGCAGAACTTTGATACAGAATTGGAACTTATTTTTCGGGAAGCCGATGCAGCTTTTGAGCATGATGGGGATCAATTTACGCGGACCGTAAGCAATGGAGTAAGGCGAGCAAAGCGGATACGCCGGCTCACACTGTCCGTATTCGCGATGATGGGAGGGGTCCTCGCCGTTTTTCATATGCCTGCTATCGTGAGCCTGCTCGACAGTTTTCTCGGTTTGGACGGGCAGATCAACTCGGTGGTGGCTGATGCCTTACTAAATCCCACGGATGCGAATGTAGAATGGCTCTCTGCGATTTTTGTAGGAGTTATAACCTTCTTTGTTGCTTTCGCTGCAGAGCAGAACTGATCGTAAATCAGTTTCGGTGATTGCATCCGATTTGGAAGTGCCTTAACTGCCCGCCATGTCTGCACAAACGCAAATTCGACGAAAGACGGTACGAGATATTGCTGCCGCAAAAGGCGGTACGCCGTTAGTATGTCTTACAGCCTACTCCGCGCCAATAGCTGAACTCCTTGACACACACTGTGATGTCCTTCTCGTTGGGGACAGCGTTGGCATGGTAGTGCACGGCCTACCATCAACGGTAGGTGTAACCCTCGAGATGATGATCCTGCATGGTCAAGCGGTTATGCGAGCATCGAAGGAAGCGTTTGTAGTGGTGGACATGCCGTTCGGCTCGTACGAGACGAATCCGGATCAGGCGTTTCTTAACGCTGCTAGAGTCATGCGGGAGACCGGTTGTCAGGCCATCAAAATCGAGAGCGGGGCCTATGCCGGCGAGCAGATTGAGCATCTGGTTGCCCGTGGTGTTCCGGTAATGGGCCATGTTGGATTGCGCCCTCAGGCTGTGAATGTAGACGGAGGTTTTCGAGCAAAAGGGCGCACACAGGAAGGATGGGCGAGAGCTCTCGACGAGGCTGTCGCCGCTGATCAGGCGGGCGCATTCGCGATTGTCGTTGAGGGCGTGTCCGAAGAGCTTGCGGCTGAGATTACAAACTCAGTTCGATGCCCGACAATTGGAATTGGTGCGTCACCCGCCTGCGACGGTCAAATCCTGGTGACGGATGATATGATCGGCATGTTTGAATGGGTACCCAAATTCGTCAGAAAGTTGGGTAATGTGCGGGCGGATATTGAGAAATCTGTCGAGGAATATGCAGCCGCCGTAAAAAATAGATCGTTTCCCGGTAAAGCCGAAACTTATCAGCTTAAGCGGCCGGGTAGCTGAACAGTAATGGTTCGTTGCAGCTAAGGTGTGCAACAGGCTATCTTTAAAACCTAGTTCCAAATGGAGTCGTCACCTTGAGTGATATTTTTGAGGAAGTCGAAGAAGGCTATCGCCAGGACAAACTGGCCGAGGCATGGAAGCGTTTCGGCCCAATTGTCTGGGTCGCGGCTTTTCTGCTCATTGGTGCCGTGGCCTGGTTCGAGTGGAACAAGGTTCATGCGTCGGAAAGACAATCTGACCAGATTCAGATTTTCGAGACTGCTCGGAACGCCCTAGAAGCTGGCGAGTATGCCACTGCTCAAACGGGCTTTCGTAGCCTTGCGGACAGCGAAAGCGATGTCTCGAGCGTAGCCCAACATCTTCTCGCCGATGCTTTGTACAAAGGTAACGGAGATGCTCAAGCGGCGGCTTTAGAGCTGCAATCGGTCGCTGATCTGGAGGACCCGCTTGGCAAGCTTGCAAGACTTAAATCTGCCTATCTGACAGCTGATACATTGTCGGTTGAGGAGCTTGAGACTGCTCTCGCCGGCTTGCATGAGGAAGATGGTCCTATCGGTGTGCTGGCGCTTGAGCTGATCGCTGCCAGAGCGTTTGCATCTGGCGATCTGAAACGAGCTCGTGAAGAGTTTTCCTATCTGCGATTGGCATCGAATGCTCCTCGCGGAGTGGTGGAAAGAGCCGAACTCGCCCTGTCTGTTATACCAATTGTACGTGATACGGAGATCGAAAGCGGCGGGGCTGTCGAGGAGCTTCCCTTTGACGAGGTCGCTCCTGAATCGGCAGAGGAAGGGGCCAGTCAATGAGATTACGAACCAAAGAAGTGCTTTCTCTCCTGGTAGGCTTCACTTGCCTGACAGCATGCTCGATCTTTGACTTCGGACGGGAAGCAAGAGAAGCACGAGATGCTGAAGACAAGGCTGGCCGTATCGCGCTTGCGATCGGAGATCAGCCGCTAGAGGCCGATCCGGAAATGGTGGATGTACCGGTTATTCTTCCGCTACCAACTTCGACGTTAGACTGGCCGCAGGCCGGGTCCAGGCCGAACAAAGTCGTCGGACACGTATCTGCTGCGCCTGATTTTGAAGTTGAGTGGCGCGTACGTGCTGCTGATGGATCTGATCGTAAGAAAGCACTGGCTTCACCGCCTGTTGCGAGCAGTGACACGATCTATCTGGTCGATGGCGAACAAACGGTGAGGGCGTTTGATTTGGCCACCGGGAGCCGAAGGTGGTCGTCGCAATTGCGATCGGGGTCTCGCCGGGATCGCCGCGGCTTCGGGGGCGGAGTTGCGCTCGCGGACAATCGACTAATCGTTTCAAGTGGTTTCGGATTCGTAGTTTCACTTGATGTCGAAACGGGTGACGAAGTCTGGCGACGAGACCTTGGATCACCGGTAACAGGAGCGCCTACTATAAAAGATGAGCAGGTACTGGTTGTTACACAGAACAACGAGGTTTTCTCGCTGGCGATCGACACAGGAGAGATCGATTGGAGTGATCAGGCTATTGCGGAATCCGCACGCGTGCTTGGTGCTCCGAGCGTTGCCGCAATTGAAGATCTGGTGGTCGCACCATTTTCCTCTGGAGAGGTGATTGCTTATCTTGAATCTAATGGTCGACGACTTTGGACCGATGCACTTACCCGGTCTGGCCGTTTTACACCGATCTCAGCCTTGAATGATATCGCTGCTAGACCTGTCTTGAGTGCAGGAGTTGTTTACGCAGCCAGTCAGTCCGGCGTATTTGCAGCAATTGATGGTCGGAGTGGTCAGCGGATCTGGTCGCAGCCTATTGGATCTGTTCAAGCACCGGCCCTTGTTGGTGAATATCTGTTTCTTGCGGGCGTAGACGGCCAGGTGATTTGCGTCGCTTCCAACAGCGGTGCTGTAATTTGGGCGACGCAGCTTCCGCGATTCAAGAATGAGGGGCGTCGTCGTGGGCGTATCAGTTATGCCGGACCGATCATTGCTTCTAACAGGGTTATCGTTGGGTCCTCCGAGGGCGAACTGATTGCGCTTTCACCGCAGACGGGCGAGGAGACAGCACGGATAAATTTAAGAGGGCCAGTTTTTATTGAGCCCATTGCTGTGGGCGACCGATTGATCATTCTAACCGACGAAGGGCGGCTCATTTCCGTTCGGTGACGAACGCGTAGTGCCGGTGCGATATGGCCCTTAGGCTTGCAATCGTCGGACGGCCTAATGTTGGCAAGTCCACCCTTTTCAACCGACTCGTCGGGAAGAAGATCGCGCTGGTCGATGATCAGCCGGGGGTAACCCGCGATCGCAAGGAAGCCGAGGGGCGTCTCGCGGATTTGCCCCTCAGCCTGATCGACACCGCTGGCTATGAAGATGTGAATGACGGATCGCTCGAGGCGCGGATGCGCGCGCAGACCGAGATCGCGATAGCCGAAGCGGATATTGCTCTTTTCCTGATCGACGCGCGTGCTGGCGTGACACCGCTGGACGAACGATTCGCGGAGGTTCTGCGGCGTGCAGACATGCCCGTAGTGTTGGCGGCGAACAAGTGCGAGGGCAAGGCTGGCCTGCCTGGGCTTTACGACTCGTATTCGCTGGGCTTCGGTGAACCAGTGCCCCTTTCGGCAGAGCACGGCGAAGGGTTTGGCGATCTGTTCGAAGCGTTTCGCAGTGCCCTCGGTGAGGATGGTCTGGCAGCGGCCTATGCGATGGATGAGACGGAAGAGGCTGATCCCGGTGCTGAGGATATTCTGGCCCGACTTGAGGGGATCAATGTCGACGATCCGAACCTGACCGATGAGCAGCTTGCTGAAATGCTCGAAGCTGCAGGTATCGACGATACGGATGTAGAAGCGGAGCGGGAGACAGAAGCGAAACCGATACGCCTCGCGATTGTCGGTCGACCGAATGCCGGTAAATCGACGCTCATCAATACGTTGCTTCAGTCTGACCGTGTGTTGACGGGACCTGAGGCCGGCATAACGCGGGACTCCGTTTCAATTGATTGGTCGTGGAACGGACGAAACATAAAGCTCGTTGATACAGCTGGACTGCGCAAACGCGCCAAGGTGCAGGAACGTCTCGAGCGCATGTCGACGGGGGAGACGATCCGTTCTCTGAAATATGCCGATGTTGTCGCACTCGTGATGGACGCCGACGAAGCATTGGAGAAGCAGGACCTTCAGATTGCTGATCTCGCGCTACGGGAAGGCCGTGCTTTGGTACTGGTCGTGTCGAAGATGGACGCCGTGAAGAATGCAGGCGACGTAACGAAAGCCCTGCGGGATAAGCTTAATCGATTACTGCCCAATGCAGGCGGGGCGGCGCTGGTGGCGTTGTCCGGTTTGACGGGTAAGGGAACGGATCGGCTCATGCCCGCTGTGGTGGAGGTTTACGATAACTGGTCCGCACGGGTAAAAACCGGAGACCTAAATCGGTGGCTGAGATATGCGGTAGAACGGCATCCGCCCCCTATGGCTCAAGGTGGCCGCATCAAGCCTCGCTACATGGCGCAAATCAAAGCACGTCCGCCGACATTTGTTCTCATGGCGTCGCGTGGCAATCAGATGCCGGAGCAATATAAGCGCTATCTTGTGAACGGAATAAGGGAAGCCTTCGATATGACGGGCACGCCTGTTCGGCTATTTGTACGGAAGAGCGCCAATCCGTTTGCTGACAAATCTGGCAAAAAAAAGCGGTAGGTTGAAGAGGTGTATTGCCGGGATTTTAGCGACTGATGCGTTGATTGGTCCGAGATTAGCCTAGCCCTCAATGGCTTCTCGTTTTTCTTCCAGTTCCAGCCAATCAGTCTCGGCAGTGTCCAACTCATCTTTTGCTGCTGTAAGACGGGTTGATTTCAGTTGGAATATGTCAGGATCGTTCGTGTAGAGATCGGTATCCATGAGCTCCTGTTCGAGCTTTGAAATCTCCTCGGTTAAATTTGGAATGAGTTCGTCCAGCTCCTTCAGCCGAAACTGATCCTTATAGGTGAGCTTGGACGGCGCAGCCGTTGAGGCGTGGGCGTTGGAAGCTGCACCTGTCACTTTTTTTGTAGGGGTACGACCATTACCGTCGGACCGTCGCAACTGCTTCAGCTGATCCTGGGCGTCGCTCCAGCCGCCAGCTGTCTGGACCCATTTTCCGTTACTTAGTGGGCAGATGCATGATGTGACTGTGTGGTCGAGAAATGCTCTGTCGTGGCTGACGATGATCAGTGTTCCCGCAAACTGCTCCAGCATGTCCTCCAGCAGATCAAGCGTCTGCATATCAAGATCATTCGTCGGCTCATCCAGTACCAGGAGGTCGCACTTCCTCGCTAAAGCGACTGCTAGGGTGAGCCTATTTCTCTCACCCCCAGACAATGCCCTAACGGGCTGGCGGAGCTGGTCGGACTTGAAGAGGAAATCGCGGGCATAGGCACCGACATGGCGGGGGGCATCCTGCACCATGATCGTGTCGCCGCCATTGGGGGCGAGGGTCTCCCACACCGTATCCTTGGCGCGCAGCGTCTCCCGCGTCTGATCGAGATAGGTGATCTCCACGGTCCGGTTGAGCTTCACCGAGCCTGCGTCCGGCGGCAGCTCCCTCAGGAGCACTTTCAAGAGCGTTGTCTTGCCGACCCCGTTCGGCCCGATAATGCCGATGCGGTCACCGCGCAGGATGCGGACGGAGAAGTCGTCGGCGATTACCAGTTCGCCCTTTGGCGTCTCGAACCGTTTGGATACGCCGCGCACATCGATGATCTTGCGGCTCGCCGTGTCCGCTGTCTCGGCACTCAAGGGCGCATTGGCCCGCGACTCCCCGAGGGCCGAGCGCCGCCGGGCATGCTCGGCGCGCAGTTTCTTCAGCCGTTCGAGCCGCCCCATATTACGTTTGCGCCGCCCGGTGACGCCGCGGGCGAGCCAGCGCTGCTCTTCCTTCAGCTGCGTCTTCATCCTGGCGAGGGCCTTCTCTTCCTCGGCCTCGATCTCGGCCGCCCAATCGTCAAAATGCGCGTAGCCCTTCGGCGATTTCATCACGATGCCCTGCCGTAGCCACAGGGTGTTTGTAGAGACAGACGACAGAAACGCCCGGTCGTGGGAGACGAGCAGGACGGCCCCTTTGAAGGACTTCAGGCGGCTTTCCAGCGCCGTGATCATGGGCACATCGAGGTGGTTGGTCGGCTCATCGAGGAGCAGGATGTCCGGGTCGGCGGCAAAGGCGCGGGCGAGGGCGGCGCGGCGCTGCTGCCCGCCGGACATGGTCTTCGGGTCGGCCTCGATGTCGAGCCCCATGGCCATCAGCTCGCTCTCGGCGCGGTGCTGCTCCGTGGCGAGGTCAACGCGTCCCGCTTCGGCGCTCGGGGCCTCGTGATCCATGACAAAGTCAATGATCGCCGCGTATCGGGAGAGATCCGGCTCCTGCTCCACGGTCATCACATGGGTGCCGGGGTGCAGCCACAGCGCGCCCTCATCCGGCTCCAGCCTGCCATCGACAATCTTCATCAGGGTGGATTTTCCCGCCCCGTTGCGGCCGACGAGGGCCGCGCGCTCCCCTTTTGAAAGGGTGAACTCCACGCCCTCGAACAGGGGCTTGCCGCCAAAGGCGAGGCGCACATCGGCGGCGGTGAGGATCGGGGGCTGGGCCATGGGCTGTGAGATAATACGGGTTGCGGTGAATGTCCCGGCCTAAATCAGTGCCGCGTTTTCGGGGTGGGGATAGGCGGATATCTATGCAAACCAAAGATGACACCAGGAATCGGCGCGGTTGGTGTTTTCGGGGTGTTGGATTTCGGAATCACCGAAGAAGCTGCGCCTTTGAGAGCGTTGTGAGCGTACCGGGCTCTACAAGTGTCATTGTTCATTCAATGCAGCTAGTTCACTTTTGAATTCTGCTCGTTCAGCGATGCGAAAATTCGCTCCAATGCGATCTCTGAAAATATCCTATCTGCTCCCCAGGCTTGAGCAGCTGCGTATGCAATCAGACGCCTTTGCTCGTTCGTCAAACTCCCGAATTCTGGCTTGTAGTCTAAATCGTGGCTTGCTTCCGACCAAGCATGCTGATGAAGGGTCTTGATTTGAAGTTCGAAGTGTTCCGGTGGAGCTGAATCAGACTGTTCCGGCAGCACGTCACTTGGTATTGGCAAAATGAAGTGCTTACCAAAGTACCCGAATTCTAGATTTGAGTCTGGTTCCATTTCTTTGATTTCGATCGCGGAAAAGTACTCCTGTATGAGGCTCGAAATCTCATCTACATCCCGTTCGTAGAAGGTTGTTATCCTGCCTGCTACTTGATCGACTATCTGGTTCAATGGGTCGGAGTACTTCGGCACGTCATCTATTTTTTTGTTTGCCTTTATAACAAACCTGTCGACACCTTTCGCGCGCACGGAGATATGGTCTATGCGAGGATAGTCTTTGACGACACGTTTTAGAAAATCTTCCAGATGTTCCGCGATGTGAACAAGGCAATTTTTTCGACGTCTCGCGTATTCTAACTCGAGATTATTCAAATTAGCCCGCTCCGCTGTTTTACTATTTTCTCATTTACTATTTTGCTTCTTTTAGTCTTAAATACGGTGTTCCCGCCTTCCGTCTCGGTTTCTATAACATCGTCAAACTTAGCTGCATCCGCGGAGACCATAGCTCCGTTTTCTAGAAGTACGGATCGATACCTAAATGTATTTGAAAATACCGTGGCATCGAATACGAAGGTCTCTGTCCATGAAAGACTATTGGCTACGTTTTGCCTTACTGCAGCGGTGGCTTCTGGAGAAAACTGCAAATCATTTACGATGGACTCGATGGAGAGCGGTCGGCCCGCATATCGAGGGAGTAGCATTGCTGCGGCAGCAATCTGTTCTTTGATAGCTAGGTCGTTAGATTGATTGGCGGCTTTTTTAATGCATCGGCGAGTCGTTCCGTTCCGTGCCTAGACGTGACGGCGAATTCGGACTCGAGAAAATTCTCAATCCAATACTTGGAGGTAGGGTTGGTGTAGTCGGAAATTTGTTTGTCTACCGCTGATCCTTTCCAAACGCCCGAGGTATTTGAGAGATTATTGTAGGCGACAGCTTTGTACGCTCTCGCGTTCTTCATAAAAACTTTTTCCAAAAACTTGACGTCAAGTTGTCCTCCAGCATCATCTGCTAGAATTCCGCTGTCAGCTGGAAACCTTGAAATGACAAACTTATTCCGTTTTTCATTAGAACCTGACAAGAGAAAAAGGAGGCCCATTCCCGACGAGCCTGTTGTTACTTGTTCGAGCTTCTCAGCAATTTTTGCGGCATTGGAAAGAGATCTGTCTTCTAGGTACTCAATAAACAGAGCCCTTGCCTCATTTTCCTGATTGCCGGTACTGGCTATAAATCGGATGTCGATATTACAGTCCGTACTCGTACCGTTGTACAGCGTTGATAACATTCCGTGGAGCGGACCATCTAGTTCGACTGCCGTTCCCACAATTTCCTCGGGTTCTTTGCCTCTTCGAGGCTTTACCAGAAAAGAGTGAATTGTATCCAAGCTTGGTATAGACACTGACTAGCTTCCTAATTTCCCCGGTAGGCAACTGCTGAAGAATGTCCTCAAAGAAAATCTCTGTTACCCCTATTTGCGAGTCGCCGCCCTGCTTGTCGTGGTTCGGCAACTACGGTTCCCATGAAGTATTCATCAGAATTTCGCGCTTAGGGCAAGGCGGAGCTGGTCTCGATTAGTGGTTTATTTTTTTGCTTGTTGTTTAGTCACTTCAGAGCAGCAAAGAACGTTACGCGTAGTTATTTACCGCCTCACGCTCCCATCGCTCGCCGACGCGGCGACGGCCTGCGCCTCGATGCCGCCAAAGGCCTGGGAGAGGCCGCGATAGAAGGCGATGCGCTCTTCGGCGGCGGGGGATGGCCGGACGATGCCTTCTGCTCCAGCGAGGGCGCGGGGGCGGGCGTCACCGAGGGCCACGGCCATCACGTCTGACCAGATCTCTGCGGGCAGGCCGCCGCCGGTGACCTTGTTCATGGGGCTGTCATCGTCATTGCCGACCCAGACGCCGCCGACGAGGTTTGCCGTGTAGCCGACGAACCAGGCGTCGCGCCAGTCTTGCGACGTGCCGGTCTTGCCGGCCGCGGTCCAGCTGTCAATGGCGGCGCGCGCGCCTGTGCCGCCCTGAATGACGCGGGCGAGCATGGCGTTCATGTCCCGGGTGAGGTCTGCCGGGTAGATCGGGACGGGGTCATAGTCCGGGCGCTCATAGATGAGCTGGCCGCGGGAGTCCTCGATTTTCCGGATCATGAAGGGGTCGAGGCGGTTGCCGGCCTTGGCGAAGACGCCATAGGCGCGGGTGAGTTCATAGAGGGTGACTTCCTGGCTGCCGAGGGCGATGGAAGGAAGCGGGCGGAGCTCCGTGGTGATACCGAAACTGCGGGCGAGGGAGATGATGCG
Source organism: Pseudomonadota bacterium (assembly GCA_039028055.1). Taxonomy (GTDB): domain Bacteria; phylum Pseudomonadota; class Alphaproteobacteria; order Caulobacterales; family Hyphomonadaceae; genus CALLCD01. The sequence goes on from JBCCIW010000007.1 coordinate 26,765, forward strand.
CTCTTCGCCGACGTCCTGGCCGAGCTGGGCGGCGACGGTGTTCAGGGATTTGGAGAAGGCTTCGGCGAGGGTGACCGGGCCGACATAGCCATCGACATAGTTTTTCGGCTCCCAGTCGTCGAAGCGGACAAGCTCGTCATTGTAGACGGAGAAGGGGTCGATGCCTGTCTGGAGGGCGGCGGCGAAGACGAAGGGCTTGAAGGCGGAGCCGGGCTGGCGTTTGGCCTGCATGGCGCGGTTGAACTTGCTGGTGTCGTGGTCGGTGCCGCCGATGAGGGCGAGGACGGCCCCGTCGGGGCGCATGAGGACGGCGGCGGCTTCGGAGACGTTCAGCTCCTCGCCGTTCTCCTCGATGGCGGCGGTGATGGCGGCATGGGCGGCGAGCTGTACATCGGCGTCGACGGAGAGCGTGATGACAAGGTCACCCGGCGCGTCGGGGAGGATCTGGTCGATGCGCTCCATGACAGTGTCGAGGATGTGGCCGAACTCGGCGGCGGTCTCGGAGGTCTGGACGAGGCTGATCTCGGCTTCGAAGGCGGCGTCCTTCTGGGCGTCGGAGATGTAGCCGGCGTCGACCATTTCGGTGAGGACGTAGAGCTGGCGCTCGCGGGCCCCTTCGAGATTGCTGTCGAGGGCGAGGCGGGACGGGGCCTTGGGCAGGGTGGCGAGGAGGGCGGCTTCGCCGAGGGTGAGCTCGGTGGCGTCCTTGCCGAAGTATTCCTCCGCGGCGGCGTCGATGCCGTAAGCGCCGGAGCCGAAATAGATGCGGTTGAGGTAGAGGGTGAGGATCTCTTCCTTCGACATCTGGCGCTCAAGCTGGCGGGCGAGGCGGACTTCCTGGAGCTTTCTCTTGATGGTCTGGCGGAAGTCGAGAAGCAGGAACTTCACGGTCTGCTGGGTGATGGTGGAGGCGCCGGATACGGTGCGGCCCGAGCGCCAGTTTGACCAGGCAGCGCGGACGATGGCGGTGGTGTCGGCTCCGTTGTGTTCGTAGAAGCGCTTGTCCTCGGCGGCGATGAAGGCGTGGATGACATGGGGCGCGAGGTCCTTCGCCTGGATGACCTGTCCGTAGTGGGGCCCACGAACGGTGATGAGGTCGCCGTCATTGTCGCGGAATTCGTAGGCCTGGTCGCGCTTGGTGGCCCAGAGGGCTTCATTGTCTGGCAGGCGGGGCATGTCGCCGTAGATGGCGCGCATCAGGAAGAAGAAGGCGATGACTCCTGCGAACACGAGGGCCGCAAACCCGTAGGCACCATATTTCATTGTGGTGCTGTTCAGTGGGATTGGCCCCAACTTCATGTGCACAAGCCTTCTCGGTTTCGTTCTTAAGGGTGCCCTCTCCGCTGTTAATTGTTTGATAATCTTGTCAGCGAGATGGCAGAGGCAGGCCAGAGCGGGGAGAAATTGCAGTCTATCCCCGCATTATAGGATAATAATCCTACTCGTTAAGGCTAATTCGATCGAATCAATCCGACCGAGAACACTTTCGGGCTAAAACCGGCAGTGTCGAAAGATACCCCTTCAGACCGCAAGACAAGGACGACGCCGATGCGACGCGATAGCGCCTTTTCTCGCCGCCCACTTCTGGCGAAGCGCGAGGACAAACTTAGAAATGACATCAGACGCCTGGCAGGATTGGAACGACGCTCCGCGCGCCCTGAGCATGCTGGAGACCCTGGAGCTTCCGCAGTTGAAGAAACTCATGAGGACGCCGTTCCTGTTGAGTGCAAGACCGGCCCAGCGCCCACCCTCTGGGCTGGATTGGCGGACATGGTTATTCATGGGCGGACGCGGCGCGGGAAAGACCCGGGCCGGCGCTGAGTTTCTGCAATATGCGATCTGTCGCGGTGGTTACAAACGCGCGGCACTGGTCGGGCCAACACTGCATGATGTGCGAGAGGTGATGATTGAGGGCCCCTCGGGCCTTATTGAAGTCGCCGCCGAAAAGGAAGATCGCCCAACATACCAGCCATCTCGCAGACGGGTTGTCTGGCCGAACGGCGGTGAAGCTCATGTATTCTCGGCGGAGGATCCGGACAGCCTGCGCGGTCCGCAGTTCGACATCGCCTGGTGCGATGAGATTGCAGCCTGGCCTCGTGGAGAAGATGTCTGGGATATGTTGCAGATGGCGTTACGCCTCGGTGACCATCCCCGGGTTATGGCCAGCACAACGCCGCGACCTGTGCCACTGGTCAAACGATTGCTCGGGGATGAGAGCGTTCAGGTGACGCGGTCTGCAACCGCGGACAATGCCGCTAATCTTGCCCCCGATTTTCTGGAGGCGCTGGAGAGACAATATGGCGGCTCGCGACTTGCCCGTCAGGAGATTGACGGCGAGCTGATCGAAGATCCCGACGGTGCCCTGTGGACACGCAGTGGCCTCGACGCTGTGCGTGTGCTGCACGCACCGGAATTGCAGCGCATCGTGGTTGCGGTGGACCTCCCAGCTTCTGAGGGGCCAAAAGCCGATACATGCGGAATTATAGGTGCTGGACTTGTTTGTATAGACGGTGTGGCACCCAAAGCGTACGTGATCGCGGATGCGTCCGCACAAGGATTATCGCCGCTTAGCCGCTTGCAGGTGGCTGTGCTGGATCCAGACGAGATTGGCCTCGACCTCATATGGCAATCCTCAGGTGCAGGTGGAATGGGTGATGCCACTTCCTTTTCATTCGCGGAAAAGAGATCGCTTCCGTATGCACCCGGACACGTTCAGCGTGCCGCGATCGATGGAATCGATCAGCTGAGCTGGGTTCGCCGCACTCCCGATACAAGCGATGCCTGGAGGGATACCGCATGGCCGAATACCGGCCGATTTCGGATTGAAGTTTTCAGGGATAATCAAAGTCACTACGAAGAAGAGGTCGAGGCTCCGATGTGGCCCATCAACGGGAATGGCTCGCCGGGTGACCGCGTCGAGATTTGCGAGATTGGATCTGATGGTCGACGTGGCGCTTGCGCAGCAATAACGCTCTGATAGTCGGTGCTTCCTTTTCGGCGCGGCGCGCATTACTTCTGCTGTTTCTAAGAAGTATAGCGGGCAGAGATGTCGGATCCTTATAAAGAGCTGGGCGTAAGTCGATCCGCGAGTTCGGATGACATCCGGCGCGCCTATCGCGCGAAAGCCAAGGAGCTGCATCCGGATTTGCACCCGGGGAATGATGCCAAGGCCGAAGCGTTCAAGCGCGCATCGGCCGCTTTTGATATTTTGGGCGACGAATCCAAACGCGCGCAATTCGATCGCGGTGAAATCGACGGTGACGGCAATCCAAAGGGATTTGCCGGGGGTGGCTATTCTCAGGGTGGTTCCGCTGGCGGTTTCGGTGGTGCCGGAATGCCCGGTGAGGCTTTTGAAGATATCCTGTCCGGGCTCTTTGGTGGCGGTCGAGGTCGCCGAGGACCCGGACCGAGGAAAGGCCGGGATATCCGGTATCGTATCGACGTGGATCTGGCGGATGCTGTTGCTGGTGCTCGCCGCCGCATGCAGATGTCCGACGGGCGATCCCTCGACGTCGCTATTCCAGCGGGCGTGGACACTGGCCAGACACTGCGTCTGAAGAGCCAGGGCGAAGCATCGGTCTATGGCGGTCCGCCCGGTGATGTCCTGCTGGAAATCAAAGTAAAATCCCACAAAACATGGACACGTGATGGCGATGACATTCGAATGAATGTCGCCATCCCACTGGAGACAGCCGTTCTGGGCGGAACAATTGATGTGGAAACGCCCACCGGGCCAATCGCTTTGAAGGTGCCTGAAGGTTCGAATACCGGCGCGGTACTTCGTTTACGTGGAAAGGGTGTTCAACGATCAGGTAAGCCGGGGAATCTCTATGCCAGACTGGAGATCGTTCTGACCGATCCGGCGGATGCAAATCTTCGTTCCTTTGTGAAGTCCGGCGGTGGTAAATGACCGGGATCGAAGCGATTTATTCACTAGTCGTTCAGTGATCTGGACGTAATGATATTGATATGAACCGGAGAACTGCCCTTCTTGCGATTGCCGCGACGCTGATTGCACAGCCCGTCGCTGCCCAGAACTCGTGGCAGTCATACTCCGATGGTGCTCGCCAGTCTCGACAAAATGGCGATATAATTCCGCTCCGGGATATTATCCGCCGACTGGAACGCCAGTATGGTGGGCGCTATGTGAATGCTGAGCTTTTTTCTCGCTCAGGAGGGGGATCTGAATACCGCATCGAGTGGATCAACAGCGAGGGCCGGAAGGTTCTGTTCGTGGTTGACGCCCAGAGCGGCCGTGTGATCCGTACCCAAGGAGCCTAATTTCCATGCGAATTCTTGTTGTTGAAGACAATCCAGACTTGCGCCGTCAGCTGGCTGACGCCTTATCCCAGGCCGGGTATGCTGTTGATCTCGCATCCGACGGAGAGGACGGTCATTTTCTTGGTGATACCGAGCCTTATGATGCTGTGATTCTCGACCTTGGCCTGCCGACCATGGACGGCGTCACCATACTGGAACGGTGGCGGGAAGATGGAAAGGACTTTCCGGTTCTGATTCTGACGGCCCGCGATCGCTGGAGCGAGAAAGTGGCTGGATTTGATGCAGGCGCCGACGACTATCTGACCAAGCCATTCGTCACCGAAGAGCTTCTGGCGCGTTTGAGGGCCTTGCTGCGCCGGGCTGCGGGTCATTCTGCGGCGGCGCTGGAGTGCGGTTCGCTGCGAGTCGATACGCGCTCTGCTCGGGCCACAGTAAACGGTTCTCCGATCAAGCTTACGGCTCACGAGTACCGTGTGCTGGCATATCTGATGCACCATCAGGGGCGCGTCGTGCCGCGGACCGAATTGGTAGAGCATATCTATGATCAGGACTTCGATCGCGACTCCAATACGATCGAGGTGTTCATTGGCCGTCTTCGCAAAAAGATTGGGTCGGACCGGATCGAGACGGAGCGCGGGCTTGGTTACAGGCTGGTCAACCCAGAGGGCGAAGCTCATCCTGTGCTGTAAATGTGCTGACGAGGCCGTGTGCGGCGGAGTGATTAATGCCGCGGTTTAGCTCATCGCGAAATCCGTCCCTGGCGCGCCGGCTGATGATCAGTGCGGGCATTTCCTCAATCCTTGTGCTGGCTGCGATTGTGGTTGCCCTATCCGCTGTCTACCGGACGCAGATCCTGACAATTCTCGATGCAGATCTCGACCGGACGCTGGCAACTCTGGAGCGGGCGGTCGGCACCGATGAGTCAGGTAATCTCGTTTCCAATGAAGATCAGCAGCCGTCTGATCCATCTTACACGACACCGCTTTCCGGTCGGTACTGGGCGATGGTGTCTCTGAACGCCGAGGGTGCCTATGGCCGGTACTTCAATTCTGAAAGTCTTTGGGATGGGGATATTCCATGGCCGCGAGATGTGGTGGA